>JAHRHW010000061.1 GCA_019100305.1 Candidatus Thiodiazotropha taylori
AGCAAGGGGTGCATAACAAGGCAATGCACTCGGAAAAACCTGTCGCTTGACGCTCCCGGTTTTCGGGTGATAGCGACATTAGGCGCCAGTTATACTGGATGTGAAAAAAGCAGTAATAAAAAAACGCCGGAATGATTAAAAAAATGATGACAGGTCAGGTCAACCAACCTAAACAATTATCTATCGGGATCACTGGATTTTGCCTGAAGTTGATTTCGTTGCAAGATCCCACAAAACAGCAGGGCTACCGTGAAGCGATAGTTAACTTCGAGGCAAAGCAGTAAAACCGGGGTGGCCTAGTATCTATTGTTGTTAGATAGATTAACTCGAAGTTAACATACGAATACAATGGGAAAAGTAATAACTGTAATCTCGATGGCCACTTATTTATGCGCATGCGCAGAGTCTAAAAATGACGACCTCTATAATAGGTGTATACAGATCGGCATGGTTGAGCAAATGGAAGGCATGAATGAAAGGGATCGACCTTCAGTCAAGCATGGAGTAGAGCAGGGTTGCAAAATTGTAACTAAAGAATGTACTGACAACCCAGACGATGAATTGTGTAAAGCTTTCAAATTGAAATTCTTAAAATAATCCAACGGTAAATAACATGTTAAAAATACTTTATTTTGTATTCGCAGCGTTCCCTTGTCTTGTGTTAGGAGAAGTAATTTCAGAATCAGATCTAATTGGTGATTGGGAGTGGTTAGGGAACTCAATGGAGAGGTCAAGTGATTTAACTGGCCTTACTAGAACTGGACCTAGCATTCATAGATATCATTCAGATGGCAAATATGAATATATTTCTGTTCTTGACGGCAAGCTAGGCAAAGCAGTCGTCGGAAAATGGCGTTTCAAAAATGGCATCCTCTCTGTAACTCGACCAGACAACGGAACTTTCAACAATAAAGCGCTTGGCTTTGAAAATGGTGTTCTAGAAACACAGGATGATTTTCTAGGAGCCTACATGTATCAAAAGAAAAAATAGACAACAAGGTCAAGAAAAGTCAATTGTTGTGCTTTTGTTGATAAGTTTCTCAAACCCACAAATGAAGGTGACGCCTAACTGTACAATCAATTATGCAGGTTAGTTTTCAGGTCTACACCAATCTGATTTGGTTCAATTGAGCACTCCACTGTGTTGAGGCGTGATGACTGTAGGATCAGATTTTTCTTCCAGCAGCTGAGTAAACAGTTTCAATCGTTCTGTGACGGTTGATGATTCGAGCAATAGCTGTTTGCTGTGCGCGTCAAGGTTTATAACCAATACTAAATTGTTCACCACCTGCTCAATGGGATTTTCAGTCAGAACCTTCCAATCCACTTGCATGTTATGCCGATCGAAGTAGAGCCGGAGTTTTTGTTTGAACTGGTCAATCAAGCTTTTCTCAACCTCTTCGTTGATGTAATCATTGGCAAAATCCCGCCAATTAACATGGCTGATGGCTCTGCTGTCGCTCTGATGGAGTTCATCGATGATCCTGAATCGACAGACTCCTGTGAGCATGACATTCAAGCGACCATCTTTTCGCTCGCGGTATTGGCGTATTCTTCCTGCACAGCCAACCTGATAGGTTTTGAGTTCAGACTGGTTCCTGGGTTGTACAATACCAATCAGCTGATCACTCTTAAGGGCCTTGAAAAACAGCAACAACTCGTCAGGTTTAGACATTTGCAGCGGGAGTTCACCACCAGGAAGCAAGGCATTACTGTAAATGAAGATTGGTATTTGATCAGGTAGATCGTCAAAGCTTTGTGTGAACGGATATTTAGGTTTCAAGTTAGGTCGCTCCTGTGCAGTGGATGTGCAGGAGTAGCCTGGCAACTTGATCTTGGCTCTCACACACTTTGTTGCTTTCAATTGGAAAGCCCGATTCCTATGGCTAACCATAGAACTTGTGTGAAGAGATAAAAACCTTGGGTTACTACTCTTTATCTGTGGCAAATAAAATGAAGCCTCATCGGAGTCATGTAATTCAGCTTGTCGGGAATCAAAAATTCTTATGCAAGTGCTCGAAATCCTCGGTTATCGGGATGAGGTATCTATCTCTGTCAATTTGGTTTGTCGAGATTCGCCAAGCTTGCGAAACACAATTTCCATGTTGGGAATCCAATAGTCCCAGCTATGATTCCCCGGGGCTGGAAAGTAACGGTCATCCGGGAGTATCGCGCCAAGCATCTGAACATCAGGGAAGAGTCTGTCCTCATCTCCGCACATAAGCCATACCCGTTGAAGTTTACTATTGTCGCCGATCCAATTTTGCGCCATCTGCCAGACCAGCCGGTCGTAGTTGTCTTTTACCATCACTTTGGATGTGTCGCCGGAGTCCCAGGATGCGAGGCCACCAGCCTCACGAATTGAATCGGTTACATCGCCGCTACCCATGTAGGGAGAGATCAACACCAGCCCGTCCATTTCACCAGGGTGATTCCATTCATACATGAGGGTGCCCATCCCCCCCATGGATCCCCCCGAAAGCCAGATCTCAGAATAGCCCTGCTGGCGCGCTGGTATTACTATCTCGTCATGCAGTCGTTTAACTACCTCTCCTTTGCGGTAGTAATTGATGGTAAGGTCGGCCATCATAATATCCGGTTCAGGCCAACCCCGGTGGATGGCATCAGGTACCCCCTCTTTCTGCATGTGTTGTGCATCACTGAGCATGCCCGGTAGCAATATGATCAGACGCTCTTTGCTTTGCTGGGTACCCTCGACCAGCGTTCGCTCCACTCGATCAGGCAGCGGGCCAAACACAGAACAGGCTGACAGCATTGATACAGACATCAGTACGATTAGTAATGACGTTGAGTTAGGTGTTTTATGCTTGCTGCGGAGGTGTTTCATAGCATTCTTCGTCCGATTGAATACATTCATACAATCTGTAATGTTAAGTTGCGTTATTCAGTATGTGGCTGCTGCAGCCCGGAACCAGCGGGCTTTTGAAGATCGGTCCAGCGAGTCGCCAATCTACCTTCAAAAAATAACAGGAGTCATACGGATATCAATCTCATAAAATAAAGGGGAGTTTATAAGACGATTGAGCAACTATCGGTGAATGCCCCCAGACGCCTATGAACCAAAATGGTGCGGACAGAATCGAGGTCACAACGAAAATCTTGGTTATTCTTTACAAAAACAGATGATTAAAAATATCAGCCATGCTGACATCTGACCGGGAGGTATTTGTTTGTCATAGCCATCAGCTCCGAGAAGGGGAAACTCTTCTGATTGATATCAGGTTCAATGGCCTATTGGAGTCGAGTGTCGTGCTGCGCCATCAGGAGAGGGCTTACGCCTACCTCAATCGCTGTGTGCACATGAACAAACGCCTTGATTGTGAACACACTCAGCTGTATGACAGAAATCTAGAACTGCTACGTTGTTCCATGCATGGTCTGGTTTTCGACCCCGCCAACGGAGATTGTGTAAGCGAAATCTGTGAGGGAAAAAGGCTCTGTGCACTGAAACTGGCGGAGTCAGATGGCAGGATCAGATTTCGCGACAAGCGGATATCATCGGTGTAATGGCCAGAAGTTTATATTCGTCAGCACTCGTGCAATTGATCCGGTGTCCGTTACGGATATGGCGGTTGACCTGATCGAGTTACTGCATGAACCCGGATTCTTTGTGGATATCATTGTTCGAAACTCCACGGGCATTAAGTTTTTTACCAATATCAATATCATCAGGGTTTGCTGTCTGTGATAAACCATAACCCGTTTACCGGAACCACCAGGTTACGCCATTATCTCAATAGCTCCGAAATGATCGATCCAACGAGCTCAGCTTCGAGCAATACTTCAATCAGCAATGCAAAAGGTGCGTAGAGTGAAGTACCCAAAAGCGAAAGAAATCGCACCTGCTCAACGCCGTGCCCAAGAGCACGAGAAACGTCAGCGACTGATAGCAATGGAGTAAGAAATTTAAAAACGGCTACCGTTCTCTTGATGTCGGACTCATTGAACAATTCGCGTGAATTCGGCGTCTCGTCTACAATTCATTGGACCAGCAGTATTTCGCACCAACAAAAGCCTGGAAATCGTGAGGATAATAACAATGTCAGATAACAACACTTTAACTGATCGCCGTGAATTTCTTGTCGGAACCGCTGCAGCTTTGACAATGGCTGCCATTCCAATGACGGCTTCAGCCATGAAAGACCATCATCAACACCATCATCACCACCACGGTAAACACAAAGACATCGTGGATGCAGCCGAGGAGTGCATCGCAACTGGTAAGACCTGCTTGAACCACTGCCTGGAACTGCTGGGCAATGGTGATACTTCAATGAAGGAGTGCTCAAAGAATGTCAATGAGATGGTACCTGTCTGCGAGGCGATGGCAACGCTGGCTTTATCCGATTCAAAAAATTTGAAACTTATTGCGCAAGGTTGTCTGGCGGTCTGTAAGGATTGTGCGGCCGCTTGCGAGGAACACATAGACAAACACCAGGAGTGTAAGGATTGCTATGGGGCCTGCAATAGCTTTGTAAAAGTCGTCGAAGCGTACTTGAAGGCAGCCTGAACCTGGTCAGGCCTAATGGGGTGTCCATTACTCTTGCGCCATTGTCGTTAACGGTTTTAATCAAACCAAATGGTGCAAGAAATGGACAGATTATCCCTATGCCTCTATCTAACCAAGCAAAACTGATTTCATCCTGTTTAATGTAAATCTCAACAACAAATTAGTCACGGCTATCACTGTGCCATTCAGCCCCTAGTCACCCCCTATTTATATTCTTAACAAATCTTAAGGGTTTTCTGGTCGTCAATATTAGTTGACGAAGGGGTGTTCGTCAACTAATATTGACGCATGCCAAATCTAGATCCACTGCCTTCCGCTGAAGAACCCGAAGATGCTCTGGCTGCGGTTGTTGCCTTGCGACATATGGCCGATCAGTTGGAAAGAAAAGCGGTCAAAGAGGCGATTGCCCAAGGCTGGAGTTGGTCACAAGTGGCGGAAGCGCTGGGTGTATCGAAACAGGCTGCACATAAACGACACGCGTTGCATATCAAATCGGCAAAGGGAGCTAAAAAGGGATAATGCCATGTTCAATCGGATAAGGTTACGGTTGCGTGACATGAGGACCGTAAGTAAGCTGATCGCCGGAGCGGATAAGCAGGCCTGTTTGTTGGGTGAAGAGAGACCGGGCGCAGAACATTTTGTATTGTCTGCGCTCAATCTTGAAGATGGTACTGCCAGAAGAGCATTTGAACGGTTGGGAGCGGACTCCGGCAAATTTCAGGAAGCTGTAGAAAAGCAGTACAGTGAGGCCTTAAGTCACATAGGAATAGATCCACCCTCGTTGGATATTCAGCCAGAGCCGTTAGCGATATCAAAAACTTTTCAAGAGTCTCAAGCGTCTGGTCAGGACTTGATGAAAAAACTGTTTGATCTGAAACAGAAAGACAAGCAGCATCCTCTTCTCGGGGCTCATGTTCTGTGTGCTGTGGCAGATATGCAGCACGGCGTGGTATCCCGTGCGTTCAAGGTCATGGGGATCAAGCCGGAGCAATTGATCCGGAGCGCCAGAGAGGAAATTCACGGCAATCCACCTTAACCGGTTCTGCTTGCATAGGGAACAGTCAGTCTGATCGATCGTTCTGACTGAATACCAGGAGGGATGAACAGCATGAGCGCCTATATTCCAATGGCTATTTGGTTTGTCAGCGCATTTATATGTCTCTATATCGCAAGAAGGCGACACCTCAGATTATCTTTCCCGAGAAAACTTATGGTGGTGCTGTTGGGTCCGATTGCAATACCCGTTGTAATGCTGATCAAAACGGACACACACCAATCATGAAACTTGGATTCAGAACGCTGAATTTCTGAATTGACTCTGAAACTGGTCGATCTATCCACGAAGTCTAATTCTGTATCGTTGGTTTGGATGTAGTGATCTTCCACCAGCTATTTACCTATGAATAGGGCAGTAATTTTTAGCAATCTATGGCTATAGTCTTAATATCGATTTTACCGGGCTGGCTACCGGCTCGCGGTCTTAGTAAGAGTTTGGCTTCAATTGCAACAAGTTGCTTTTTCAACACATTCAGTCAGATAGTGGGTGCACATGGGCAAGAAACAGGTATTTCGCTACAAAGGCTCAGAGATCGATGTCACTTGGGACGAACGTCTCTGTATACACATTGGTGAGTGCGGCTATTCCCAGGGTGAACTCTTCGTTGCCGGAAGGGATCCCTGGTGTCAGCCCGACCTTTCATCCCCGGCTGAGGTGGAGGAGGTCGTCGCGCGCTGTCCCAGTGGCTCCCTGGTTTGCCGAAACAGACAGGACCAGGTGACTGAAACTGCCGCTGCGGAGAACACAGTAACGGTCAGTTACCAGGGGCCCTATTTTGTGTCGGGTGATCTGGCCATCGAAGGGGCGCCTGAAGATATGCCCGGCGTTCGGTTTCGCGCGGCCCTGTGTCGTTGCGGTCTGTCGAAAAACAAACCCTATTGCGACAACAGCCATGAAGGCAACTTCAAGGATTATGGTGCGGTTGGTGAAACCGGCGAGCCTCTGAAACAGCAGGCCGGGGAGCTGAAAATCACTCCACTGGAGGATGGCCCCTTGCTGCTCTCGGGCCGAGTTACCGTGAAAGCCAGCAGCGGGCGCAGTGCCTGGCAGGGCGAGAAGCTGGCCTTGTGTCGATGCGGTGCCTCCAAGAACAAACCGTTCTGCGATGGCACCCACAATGCCATCGGGTTTAAGACAGAGTAGTCGGGTGTCGCCTTAGCTTGCGGCAACCTTATCGACTTCGTTTTCCCGATCCGCTTCCTCTTCTCTCAGTACCTTGAGGGTGATCTCAGCGGTTCTCATGATGTGCTGTTCAATCGCATCGCAGGCCCGTTGTTTATCCCGGGCCAGTGCTGCGTTGCGTAACGCTTCATGCTCCTGGTGGAGATCCCGAGGGATTTCGGTGCTCAATGCGATGTTGCGATAGCGTTTGTGCTGATCATAAAGAATGCCATAGAAGCGGCGTAGCCATTTCGAGGTGCAGGCGGCGATCAGCGCCTCATGAAAGTCATGGTTGCGGACCTCCCACTCGGCCTGGTCTCTCTCCTCGGACTGCTCGACCTTCTCCAATTGATAGAAGGTCGCCACGATCTGCGACTCCCAGGCATCGTCGCCATGTTCGATGCTCTGTGACAGGGCCTGCTTCTCCAGCAGGATGCGCATCCGGGTGATGTCGGCCAGATCCGCCTCCGACATGGGGGCGACCCGGAAGCCGCGCTGACCTTCCGCAGTGACAAAACCGTCTGCCGTAAGGCGGCTCAGGGCTTCCCGCAATGGGCTTGCGCCGACCCCATACTCCTCCCTGAGATGCTCGATACGGAGTTTCTCTTCCGGTTGCAGCTCTCCGTGAATGATGTCGGATCTGAGTTGCAGATAGGCCTGATCGGTCAGTGTCCTGCTGCCGCTCGTTGGTTTCTGCTCATTGTAAGTTCTTGGCATACCTGCATTTTCCACTTGTTGGCTGACTCTTAGGCCGGGTCTTATACCCTACCCGCTATTTATATGATCAACAGTGACTTTTATCAATATTCTAGTCGCTAAAAATATATTTACAAAAAATATCGATAAAATTCTTGCATATCGACAGAATATCGCTATTCTTGTGTTTATCGATATTTTGGAGCGATCACCATGTCCTACCAATTAACCATTGAACCCACCGGCGATGAGCTGGAGGTCGAAGAGGATCAGAACATTCTTGATGCCTGTCTGCGGGCCGGTATCTGGATGCCTCATGCCTGCTGTCACGGTCTGTGCGGTACCTGCAAGGTTGAGGTGATCGATGGGGATGTGGAGATCGGTGATGCCTCGAATTTCGCTTTGATGGATATGGAGCGGGATGAGGGCAAGGTGCTGGCCTGCTGTGCCACGCTGCAGTCGGATGCGGTGATCGAGGCGGACATCGATGAGGATCCGGATGCGCGGGTGATTCCGGTACGAGATTTTGAGGCCGAGGTGGTGCGGCTGGAAGACCTGACCCATGATGTGAAGGGTGTGTGGCTGCAACTGGATGGCGAGGGTATCGACTTCCAGGCGGGTCAATACATCAATCTGTCGGTGCCCGGTGTGGAAGTGCCGCGGGCCTTCTCTCTGGCAAACAAGCCTTCCAAAGGCAATCTGATCGAACTGCATATTCGATTGGTGCCCGATGGCGAGGCCACCCCGGTAATCCACAACCAGCTGAAAGTCGGTGACAAGCTGAATGTGGCCGGGCCTTACGGTCGCTTCTTCGTGCGCAAATCGCGTACCGATCCAATGATCTTCATCGCCGGCGGTACCGGTCTTTCCAGCCCGAAATCGATGATTCTCGATCTGCTTGAAGAGGGCTGCAGCGCACCGATCACCCTGTTACACGGCGTGCGGGCGAAGAAGGATCTCTATGACGACGAGCTGTTCAGCGACCTGGCGCAACAGCATGCGAATTTCAGCTACGTGCCGGTGCTCTCGCAGATGGAGGATGGCGATGACTGGTCGGGTGAAACCGGTTTTGTTCACGAAGCGGCACAGCGGATTTTTGATAACAACTTCAGTGGTAGCACCGCCTATCTGTGTGGTCCCCCTGTGATGATCGAGGCCTCGATCCGCGCCCTGATGCAGGGGCGTCTGTTTGAGAACGACATTTTCACCGAACGCTTTCTCACCAAGGACGAAGAGAGCCGCAAACGCAGCCCGGTATTCAAGAGGCTGTGACCATGGCTTTGCGTTATGAGATCTATGTGGAGGACAAGGATACCCGTTTCCATTGCGCTGCGGAGCAGCGTCTGCTGCACGCCATGCAGGCCCAGGGGCTGGGTTCCATCCCGGTGGGTTGTAAAGGCGGTGGCTGTGGCGTCTGCCGAGTGCAGATCACCCAAGGTGATTACGAAACCCGAAAGATGAGCCGCAACCATGTCTCTGAGGCGGAAGAGGGTCAGGGCATCGTGCTCTCCTGCCGGGTTATTCCAAAGAGCGATTTACGTTTGAGACTGGCGCCCAAAGCGCACCAGACAACATCCGAGAGCGCAGCATAGCGTTCCGTTAATACAACAAAACATAAAGCACAACATCAACGAATTCGGGTAATGGCCCGGCAGGAGGATTTCATGGCAGTGACAACGAGCGATCAGGCAGTCCGATTTATCCAGATCACCTTTGGTGAGGTGGGTGTCAGCCGGGATCAGTTGCGTATCGATGGTTTCATCGAGACGGATCATCAGGACAACGCCCGCCACTTCATGAAGAGCTGGAGCGAGTTTGAAGGCGGTAGTGATAACTGCTTTGAAATTAACAAGAAAAGCTGACGATGGCTGAGACCACTGTCGGCGTTAACCAGTCCGTATCGTGCAAGCGCTGTTTATCAAGTGCGCTGTTAAGCCGGACTGATCGCAATCGGATTGCTGAGAAACGAACGAACCCCCGAGGCAACAACGGGAAAACTTAGGACATTGGCGTAATGACGGTGAATTAAATGAAAGAGGTCAAACACTTCATCAATGGTGAATTTGTCGGCTCTGCCTCAGGCAAGCTGTTCGACAACATCAACCCGGCAACCGGGGAGAAGATCGGCATCGTACATGAAGCAGGGGCGCCGGAGGTGGATGCGGCAGTGAATGCAGCCCGTGCGGCCATGCAGGGGGATTGGGGCCGTATGCCATTGGCGGAACGGGCCAACCTGCTGCACAAACTGGCGGATGGCATCACTGCCCGTTTCGATGAGTTTCTCGAGGCTGAATGCCTCGATACCGGTAAGCCGCAGAAGCTGGCCTGTCATATCGATATCCCCCGGGGGGCGGCGAATTTCAAGATCTTTGCCGATGTGGTGAAGAACGTACCCACCGAGAGCTTCATGCTCGATACGCCGGATGGTGCAGGTGCGCTCAACTACTCGGTGCGCCAGCCCAAGGGTGTGATCGCGGTGATCAGCCCCTGGAACCTGCCGCTGTTGTTGATGACCTGGAAGGTCGGTCCGGCGCTGGCTTGTGGCAATGCGGTGGTGGTCAAGCCCTCGGAAGAGACCCCCTTCACCACCACCCTGCTTGGGGAGGTGATGAACGAGGTGGGCATTCCGAAAGGGGTCTACAACGTGGTACACGGTTTCGGTCCCAACTCCGCCGGTGAGTTCCTGACCCGCCACAAGGGTGTGGATGGCATTACCTTCACCGGTGAGACCGGTACCGGCGCGGCGATCATGAAGGCCGCTGCGGATGACATCACCGACATCTCATTTGAACTGGGCGGCAAGAACCCGGCCCTGGTGTTTGCCGACTGCGATATGGACAAGGCGGTCGAGGGTACTCTGCGTTCCGCCTTCGCCAACTGTGGACAGGTCTGTCTGGGTACCGAGCGGGTCTATGTGGAGCGTGAGATCTACGACACCTTTGTCGAGCGCCTTAAGACAGGCGCTGAGGCCCTGAAGCTGGGCCAGTGGGACGACCCGGAGACCGACATGGGCCCGCTGATCAGTGAAGAGCACCGCAGCAAGGTGCTCTCCTACTACCGTAAGGCGGAACAGGAAGGTGCCACGGTGGTCACCGGTGGCAGTACACCGGAGATGCCCGATGGCCTCGCCGGTGGTGCCTGGGTTCAGCCTACCATCTGGACCGATCTGCCTGACAACGCCGCCTGTGTCCGGGAAGAGATCTTCGGCCCCTGTTGCCATGTCCGTCCCTTCGACAGCGAGGAGGAGGCCATCGCCCTGGCCAACGACACCGACTACGGCCTGGCCACTGCGATCTGGACCGAGAACAGCTCCCGCGCCCATCGGGTGGCGGCACAGGTGGATGCAGGTATCGCCTGGGTCAACTCCTGGTTCCTGCGGGATCTGCGCACGCCCTTCGGTGGCTCCAAACAGTCCGGTATCGGCCGTGAGGGTGGGGTCCACTCCCTGGAGTTCTACACCGAACTGAAAAACGTCTGTATCAAGCTTTGAGGAGTAACCGATGCTGAATGAACAACGCATCAATGAACTGGGGGATGAGCTCTTCGAGGCTCTCTCTCAGCGCAATATGATCGACCCGCTGACCGAACGGGAGCCCCAGATCACCATCGAGGACGCCTACCACATCTCCCTGCGGATGGTGAACCGGCGGGTGGAGAGTGGCGAGACGATCATCGGTAAGAAGATCGGCGTCACCTCCAAGGCGGTGCAGAACATGCTGAATGTGCACCAGCCCGATTTCGGCTATCTCACCGATCGCATGGTCTTCGGCAACGGTGACGAGATGCCGATCAGCGAGCAGCTGATCCAGCCCCGCGCGGAGGGGGAGATCGCCTTCATGTTGAAGCGGGATCTGATCGGTCCCGGAGTCAGCAACGCCGATGTGTTGCGGGCCACCGAGGCGGTGATCCCCTGCTTCGAGATCGTCGACTCGCGCATCCGTGACTGGAAGATCAAGATCCAGGACACCGTGGCGGATAACGCCTCCTGCGGGCTGTTTGTGCTGGGTGACAAAGCTGTAGACCCACGCAAGGTCGACCTGGCCACCGCCGGCATGGTGGTGGAGAAGAACGGTGAACTGCTCTCCACCGGTGCCGGTGCGGCCGCACTGGGGTCACCGGTCAACTGTGTCGCCTGGCTGGCCAATACCCTGGGCAGCTTCGGCATTCCCCTGAAAGCGGGCGAGGTGATCCTGTCGGGTTCCCTGGTTCCCCTGGAGCCGGTGGTGGCGGGGGATTTCATGCGGGTGGAGATTGGTGGTATCGGCTCCGCTTCGGTCCGTTTCACCTGAGCCAACAACGAGGTGCCGAGATGAGTCGCCTAACTCCCTTGCCAATCGATCAACACGAAGCGCTGGCCGAGCGTTTTGCCTTCTTTGAGCAGACCCTGGGTTTTGTGCCCAACAGCCTGCTCACCATGCAGCGCAAGCCGAAGCTGGTGGATGCCTTTATCCAGTTCAGTGCCGCGGTCTACGACCCGGACGGTGAGGTGGATCTGGGTTTCAAGCGGCTGGTGGCCCATGTGGCCAGCAGTGCGGCAGGTTGCCAGTACTGCAAGGCGCATACCGCGGTGAGCGCCAAGCGTCATGGGATTCCGGTGGAGAAGCTGGAGGATGTCTGGAACTACCGTGACAGCCCCCACTACAGCGAAGCGGAACGAGTCGCCCTTGATTTCGCCTTAGCGGCCGCCTCCCAGCCGAATGATGTGACCGATGAGCTGTTCGCGTTGCTGCGGACCTACTGGAGCGAGGATGCGGTGGTGGAGATGCTCTCGGTGATCGGCCTGTTCGGTTTTTTCAATCGCTGGAACGACAGTCTGGCCACACCTCTGGAGGTGTTGCCCATGGAGACCGCACAAGTGCACCTGACCAAGGGTGGTTGGGAAGCCGGTAAACATATGAACAAGGGCTGAGGCCCGGTTAAATCTACGAGGTTAGGATTCATGAAGAAAATCAACGCCGCCCTGATCGGCTCCGGCAACATCGGAACCGATCTGCTCTACAAGGCACTGCGCAGCGACTGGATCAATCCGCTCTGGATGGTGGGCATCGATGAGGCCTCCGAAGGTCTGGCCAGAGCCCGCGATCTGGGTCTCAAGACCACCCATGAGGGGGTCGACGGTCTGCTGCCCCATATGCGGGAAGACAACATTCAGATCTGTTTCGACGCCACCTCCGCCTATGTGCACGGGGAGAACAACCGCAAGGTGCAGGAGCAGGGTTCGATCATGATCGACCTGACGCCGGCAGCGATCGGCCCCTTCTGTGTGCCACCGGTCAATCTCAAAGATCATGTGGGCAAACGTGAGCTCAACGTCAACATGGTGACCTGCGGCGGGCAGGCAACCATTCCGATGGTGGCGGCGGTCAGCCGGGTACAACCGGTGGCCTATGGGGAGATCGTGGCGACTGTTTCATCCCGTTCCGCCGGCCCCGGTACCCGCAAGAACATCGATGAGTTCACCCAGACCACATCCGGTGCGGTGGAGAAGGTTGGCGGTGCCAAGAAGGGTAAGGCGATCATCATTCTCAATCCGGCGGAACCGCCGTTGATGATGCGCGATACCGTGCACTGCATTACCGAGGATGAGCCGGATCAGGCCGCCATTACCGAGTCAATCGAAGCGATGATCAAAGAGGTGCAGAAGTATGTACCGGGCTATCGCTTGAAGAATGGACCGGTGTTCGACGGCAACCGGGTCTCCGTGTTCATGGAGGTGGAGGGGCTGGGTGACTACCTGCCCAAGTATGCGGGCAATCTGGACATCATGACAGCAGCCGGTCTACGCACCGCAGAGATGTTCGCGGAAGAGATCATCAACGGCACTTTGAGTTTAGAGGCCGCGTCGGCCTGAGGTAGAGACAATGAATTTATCCGGAAAAGAGATCACCATCCACGACATGAGCCTGCGTGACGGGATGCATGCCAAACGCCACCAGATAACACTGGATCAGATGATCGCTGTGGCCTCGGCCCTGGACGAGGCGGGTGTGCCGATGATCGAAGTCACCCACGGCGATGGCCTGGCGGGCGCCTCGGTCAACTATGGCTTCCCTGCCCATAGCGACGAGGAGTATCTGCGCGCGGTCAGGCCTCATGTGAAAAAGGCGAAGATCTCGGCGCTGCTGCTGCCGGGGATCGGTACTGTACCTGAACTTGAGATGGCGGCGGACTGCGGGGTGGATACCATCCGTGTCGCTACCCACTGCACCGAGGCGGATGTCTCCGAGCAGCACATCACCAAGTCCCGTGAATTGGGGCTCGATACGGTTGGCTTTCTGATGATGTCCCACATGGTCGGCCCTGAGAAGTTGATCGAGCAGGCCAAGTTGATGGAGGGCTACGGCGCGAACTGTATCTACGTCACCGATTCTGCCGGTTACATGCTGCCTGAGGATGTGACGGTTCGACTGGGTGCGGTGCGGGATGCCCTGCAGCCGGAGACCGAGCTGGGTTTTCACGGGCATCACAACCTTTCACTCGGGGTAATCAACTCCCTGGCGGCGGTGGAAGCCGGTGCCAATCGCATCGACGGTTCCGCTGCCGGTATGGGGGCCGGTGCCGGCAATACCCCCCTTGAGGTGTTCGTCGCGGTGGCGGAGCGGATGGGTGTGGAGACCGGGGTCGATCTGTTCAAGCTGATGGATGTGGCGGAGGATCTGATCGTGCCGATGCTGGATCAACCGATCCGGGTCGACCGGGACGCCCTCACCCTGGGTTATGCGGGGGTCTACTCCTCCTTCCTGCTGTTCGCCAAACGGGCCCAGCAGCGTTACGGCGTCTCCTCCCGGGATGTACTGGTTGAGCTGGGCAAGCGGGGTATGGTCGGCGGCCAGGAGGATATGATCGAGGATGTGGCGATGGAGATGGCCAAGGCACAGGGGGCGAACTGATGGGTACCCTGACACAAGCACAGGTCGCCGAACTGGCGGAGTATCTGGAGACCAGCGAGCTGGAGGCCAAGGACGCCACCAAGATCACCGATCGGTTCCCCGATATGGATTTCGACGACGCCTACGACATCCAGTTCGAGATCCGTCGTCGTAAGGAGGCGAGAGGTAACAAGATCATCGGCCTGAAGGTGGGTCTCACCTCCCGGGCGAAGATGAAACAGATGGGGGTGGAGACCCCGGTCTACGGCTTTCTCGCCGACTACTTCGACCGTCCGGACGGCGG
>JAHRHW010000462.1 GCA_019100305.1 Candidatus Thiodiazotropha taylori
CAGTGGAAAAATGGGAAGACTTCATCAAAAGGTGCTAAACCATCACCATCCGTCGGGAAGGCCTGATAGATGGTACCGTCACGCCAGCGCAGTACGGTCTCCTGACTCTCAGGACCGATACCGATCTCACCGTCGTCCCAGAAACCGTCCTGATCATCATCTCTGAAGATGCCGGTGTTGAGACGAGTGAACCAGTTGAATACCGGCACATCACCGAAGTTACAGGAGAGCCCGCCATTACAGGTACCACCGGTTGGATCCACGGTGAACAACAGGGAGGCAAAAACCACATCAAGGTTGGCATCCCAAATGGCCAGTTGATACTGGCCCGGGGGAACCAGGTCCACTGAGAAGTCACTGTCCGCTCCGCAGGCACCCGCGTAGACGGCCTGACCAAGGGCACCATCCACACCGACCTGGTTAATGGCTGTCCAGCATTGTGGGAAAGGACGACCGGTGAAGAAGGTGGTCGCCGGGTTACGGGACATGTGCATGTCGGTAACGGTACCGCTGATAGTCGCAACCTGCTCACCCGGCTGGGCTGGGGGCAGGTCGGCGAAAGGACGCACAAAACCCATGAAGACATGGGGACCGGGAATACCGAATTCGACAAAAACCGCAGGTTCGTTGGCCTTGACCCAGGCATCGATAACCTTACTACCCTCGATGGTGCTGGTCTGCTGCCAACCGGCATTGGGTGGCGGAATGATAACCACACCATACTTGCCGGGTGCCAGGTTCTTAACATTCAGGTAGCCGTTCGCATCGGGCTGCATGGTGCCGTCACCCAGCACATCGATAACCGGACTGCCGTCAGCATCGATACAGGTGGCATTGATCATGCCACCCGGAGTATCACCACCGGTGCCAACCGGGTTACTGGTGGCACAGGTCTGGTCGTAAGTGGTACCGAGGTAGTTACCGAAGGCATCCTGGATCACCTGACCACCGGCTGCACCATAACGACCGCCTGGCTCTTCAAGGAACAGGCTGAACTGAGTCCAGTCGACGCTGCCGTCATTCTGCTCTTCCGGCAGATCCGGAACACCATTCACCGGATGCTTGTCTTCAAACAGATAGATCGAGATCTGTGCAGTAGGGATCGGATGCTGCTGTACTGTGACAGTAACCTCACCGGCCGCTACCGTTCTCAGATCAACAGAATCGCCACTCAGGCTGTAACCACTGTAGGGGTGCACTGATACGTAGTAACGTCCAGCAGGGATTACATCACCGATGGTCGCTGTAGATGCATCTACATTGCCCGACAGTGAACCCGATCCGTCAGTAGCGACGCCGACTTCGTGATTACTGGCGTGAAAGCTCAACGACAGTAATTCATCAGCGGTTGTTCCAGGATTCGTCGGATCGACTGGGAAGGTGTTATCCCGCTCCAGCAACCAACGAAAACCGAAATTCGGATCAGTGATTGGGTTGCCTGACTGATCAACCACATTGATTGTCAATGAGGCTGCATTCAGTGCAGTAACCAGAAATGAGAGACACAGAAAAACAAATAACTGTAGCCCTCTGTTCATGTAACCCTGACTTTCATTTATCATGGATTTTTCTCCAGACCCCTATTGGTCATTCAACTTTCCCGGGGCTCATCTGACCAAGTCAAAAAAACTACCAGCCCCATTACCAGTGCTTAGGCCAAAGTCTACATCCCTATATAAAAGGTGGCTTTGCGTGAAACTACGCTATTTCTCTACTTCAGCCCCTACTGGAAAAGGAGATAACCCGGTATTTCCACGGCAGCAAAAACCCTACCCTGGATGGTAGGGTTGACAAATAGGAGAAAGAGTCATCCTATGACTACTTAAAATCTTAAAATACATATAAAAACAGACAAAAAGTTGACTTTTCCCTCACTCATCTGACGACTCGAAAAAAACCACGACTCCGTGTGATTTTGCACGCTGGCGGCGACTACATTTTTATGGTTTATTCAATACACAATTTGTGTCATGGTGAATGGCACAAAGTATTACCGTCATGTCCAGACAGACAGGCTTGAGATTTGCATCAACTGCAATCACACCTAAACTTGTCTGAGTAAAAGCCGGAAAACGATGCGCAAGGGACTCAAAACCAGAGAGAGATGAGATAGGTTCGGGTGACAATGAACAGCGACAAGAAAAAAATCATCATCGCCGAAGACCACAATATTCTGCGTGCAGGGTTGAAAGCACTGCTGACCTCCAATCCCCAGTTCGATGTGATCGGTGAAGCTGACAATGGCCGTGACGCAATACGCCGAGTGATTGATCTGAAACCGGACCTGGTGATCATGGATTTGAATATGCCTGGCATGAACGGCATGGATGCGATCCGTGAAATCAGGGAACGGGATGCAGAAATCAAAACCCTGGTGCTGACAGTACACAATGAGGAAGAGTACGTTTTGGCAAGCTTGAAAGCAGGTGCCAATGGTTATGTTCTGAAGGATGCAACTCAGAATGAGTTGATGACTGCAGCAGAACGTGTATTGAATGGCAAGACATACTTAAGCGCAGAGATCACGGAAAAAGTCGTCAACAGCTATTTGCAAACCAATAACGTCAATAACGAACCGCTCACCCGCTGGGATACAGTGACTCAACGGGAACGTCAGATACTGAAATTGATTGCTGAAGGTCATACCAACAAGAGCATGGCCGACTATCTCTGCATCAGCGTGAAAACGGTTGAAAAACACCGCGCCAATCTGATGAAAAAACTCGACCTGCACAACGTATC
>JAHRHW010000463.1 GCA_019100305.1 Candidatus Thiodiazotropha taylori
CGGCATGGGGATGACCCTGAGTCTCGACGATTTCAAACGGGTTGTTCAACAGCCGAAGATCATCGGTGTCGGTGTGTTGTTGCAGTTCGCATTGATGCCTTTGCTCGCCTGGCTGATTGCTGAACTGCTGGCGTTGCCACCCTATCTCATGGCCGGGCTGGTATTGGTCGGGGCCTGTCCCGGCGGTACCGCTTCCAATGTAGTCTGCTATCTGGCACGGGGTGATGTGGCTCTCTCCATTACCATGACAACGGTTTCAACCCTGCTGGCGATCATCGCCACGCCGCTGCTGACCTGGCTCTATGTAGGGCAGAAGGTTCCGGTGCCGGTTGAAAGCATGCTGTGGTCGATTTTCAAGATTGTTCTGTTACCGGTCTCGTTGGGGGTTCTGGTGAACAGCCTCTATGGCCGCAAACTCAGACCGATAAAACCCCTCTTTCCGTTGATCTCCATTCTTGCCATCGTTCTGATCATCGGTATCGTGGTGGCTCTGAATCAGAGCAACATCGCCAGTATGGGGATGCTGTTGGCGTTGGCTGTGGTACTGCACAATCTGGCAGGTTTGGCGGGCGGTTACTGGATCGCCAGAGGTTTGGGTTGGGATCGTCGGATCAGCCGCACCCTGGCGATTGAGGTGGGGATGCAGAACTCCGGCTTGGGGGTTGCACTGTCGGTTAAGTACTTCTCCGCCGCTGCGGCACTGCCCGGAGCGATCTTCTCCATCTGGCACAATCTGAGTGGTTCCATGCTGGCTGGCTATTGGTCGCGACGAGAAAGCTGAGCGGTCGCTTGGGTTGGTGCTAAATGGAAGTTTTATTACCTGTCTCATCAAGACAGACGAACGTGATGGTGGTGCTAAAGACACTCTCCTCCTCACCGGTTACCGAGTCTTCCGCAAATACCTTGACCCGATAATCCACCGATGAATCACCCTGTTTGCTCTGTTGGATATCGAAGCGCAATATCGCACCCTCTCTGACACTACGGTGAAAGGTGACCCGGTCGAGTCCGATCGTCACAAAGTGGCGCCCCGGGTAGTCATGTACCGCTGCGATCCAGGCATACTCGTCGACCCATTTCAGCAGGTTGCCGCCAAACAGATAGCCATACTGATTAAGGTGCTGAGGCAGCACCAGTTTATGGTTTTCCATCAGACCTGTAACCCGGGGGGTGGTGTGGGTGAGTTCTGATGCATCACCAGGCACCAGCCCTGATCACCTTTGCGGTAGATATTGGTGGCGTAGACCGGGTGGGGGGGTGTTTCAGGATCTGCTTTGACCAGCTCTTCGATCAGGTGGATGGCAACATTTTCAGTCTCGATCCAACTCAGGTGTTTGATCTCGATATCAAGCTTTACATCCTCATTCAGCAGCGCGCCCCAGGCGGTCTCGATGGCCGCTCTGCCCCGTTGGGCCGGCATCATCGGCAGCAGGCAGAGAATTTCGTCACTCTCTTCCCACACTCTCATCATGGCGCCCAGGTCCCCTTCATCGATGGCGTCGTAGTAGGCATCTTCGGCATCTTGGGGTGTTTGGTAGGGAGGGGTCATGGTCATTTCCTGTTGTTATCGGTTATCTGATGGGTGGGATTCTACGGGAATAACCCATCACTAGGATAGGGGAGAGGGCCCCATGGTATGCTTGAAGAAATGCTTGATTCGGTATTTGCGTCCCTATTCTGCTGGAGAAGACCAAGCAGCCTCGTTGAGCTGTAGCGGTTCACGGATTTCCGTTCATTTCCTCCGTCAGTGACTAATCACGTATTCCCTATCTCTTCGGCTTTCCGTATCATCTGGCCTCTTTCAGACCAGTAGCAACTTCCAGATCAGATGACTGACGATATCGATCACAGCTTGGAGGGAATCGAAAGGGTTCCCCTGAACGAGTTTACCGAGAAGGCATACCTGAACTACTCCATGTATGTAATTCTCGATCGTGCCCTGCCGAATATCGGTGATGGTTTGAAGCCGGTACAGCGGCGGATTGTCTATGCCATGTCAGAGTTGGGTTTGAGTGCGGGTGCCAAGTTCAAGAAGTCGGCCCGCACCGTTGGTGATGTGCTCGGTAAGTTCCATCCCCATGGTGACAGCGCCTGCTACGAGGCAATGGTGCTGATGGCGCAGAATTTCTCCTATCGCTATCCGCTGGTGCACGGGCAGGGCAACTGGGGCTCGCCGGACGATCCGAAGTCGTTTGCCGCGATGCGTTACACGGAATCGAAGCTGACGGTCTACGCCCAGGCCCTGCTTTCGGAGCTGGGACAGGGGACTGTGGAGTGGATGCCCAATTTTGACGGTACCCTGAAGGAACCCAAGATACTGCCCGCCAGATTGCCGAATGTACTACTCAACGGCTCTTCCGGAATCGCTGTGGGCATGGCCACGGATATCCCGCCACACAATCTGCGGGAAGTCGCCAATGCCTGCATTCATCTGCTGGAGTCGCCAAAGGCCACACTGGAAGATCTGATGACCCATATCCCCGGGCCGGACTACCCCACCGAGGCTGAGATCGTGACGCCTGCGGCCGAGCTTGTGAAGGTCTATGAGACCGGACATGGCTCGATCCGTATGCGCGCCCGTTTCGACCGGGAGAATGGGGATATCATCGTGACGGCGCTGCCTCATCAGGTGTCCGGGGCAAAGATACTGGAACAGATCGCTGCTCAGATGCAGGCCAAAAAGCTGCCGATGGTGGAGGATCTGCGCGACGAATCGGATCATGAAAATCCCACCCG
>JAHRHW010000464.1 GCA_019100305.1 Candidatus Thiodiazotropha taylori
CAGTTATGAACTGCGCAAATCCGGTGCGAGCCAGATGCTGGTTGCCTCAAGGGGACGTATGGCACTGATTGCCGAGACCGATGAGCGGAATGAACCGGACCTGCAGTCCACCCTGCCGCATCTCGACCACCATACCCTCGACCTGGTACTGGTTGAGGGATTCAAACATGCCCCCATACAAAAAATCGAGCTGCACCGACCGAAACTGGGCAAGCCATTGCTCTGCCAGACTGACCCAAACGTAATTGCCATCGCCACGGATGAAACGATATGCTCTCTACCGGACGGTTTACCGGTATTGGATCTCAACCAGCCGGAAGCGATTGCCAACTTCATTCGTCAACAGCTCTATCGATTCGGAGAACGCCCCATCCATGACCCCGCAAGTCACCAATCCTCAAACCAGTTGCGCTGATCCCGAACCATCGAGCACCCTCCGGGTTGCTGCAGCCAGGAAGGCTATCCAGAGTGGTATCAAGCCGATCCTGACCACAGAACGACTGGCACTGCGCGATGCTCTGGGCCGGGTGCTGGCACAGCCGATCATTTCACCACTCGATGTTCCCGGCCATACCAACTCCGCAATGGATGGCTATGCCTTGAAGGGTTCGGACCTGCAATCTTCCGCAACTACAAGTTTTAAGCTGATCGGCACCACTGTGGCCGGCCAACCCTTTCAGGGTCAATGCCAATCCGGTGAGTGCATCCGCATCATGACCGGTGCACCGATGCCCGAAGGCACGGATACAGTCATCATGCAGGAACAGGCCAAACTGGATGAGAGCCAAATGGTCTCCTTCACCTCACAACACAAACAGGGCCAGAATGTACGCCATGCCGGTGAGGATATCGCCAAAGGCAACAGCGTACTGGAACCGGGCAGACGCCTGACAGCCGCCGACCTGGGCGTCATGGCATCCCTCGGCTTTGCTGAAGTCAGCGTCAGACGCAGACCTCGCGTCGCCTTCTTCTCCACCGGCGACGAATTGCGCGGTATCGGCGAATCCCTGAGAGAAGGGGATGTCTACGACAGCAACCGGTACAGTCTCTATGGCATGCTGAAAAACTGTGGTGTGGATCTGCTCGACCTGGGTGTCATCAAAGATGATCCGGAAGCCTTGTGCCAGGCTTTCCAGGCAGCGGCTGAAGAGGCGGATATGGTGATCTCATCCGGAGGTGTATCGGTTGGTGAGGCCGACTATACCAAAAAGATCCTGCAACAGCTGGGTGAAATCCACTTCTGGAAAATCGCTATGAAACCGGGACGCCCACTGGCGTTCGGCAAACTGGGACAAGCCCGTTTCTTCGGCCTGCCCGGTAATCCGGTGGCGGTGATGGTCACCTTCTATCAATTCGTAGTGCCGGCCCTACACTATCTGGCCACCGGCAACCCCTATCAACCCTTCACCCTGAAGGCAGTCTGTCAGGACACACTCCGCAAGCGGCCTGGACGATATGAATTTATACGCGGTGTTTTTTCCAGCACAGACGATGGTCAGCTCAAGGTTGAATCGGTTGGTCAGCAGGGATCGGGAATTCTCACTTCAATGAGTCGTGGAAACTGCTTTATCCTGCTGCCGGAAACTTGTGCCGGAGTCAGTCAAGGAGACCAGGTAGAGATTCAACCTTTTGCATCGTTAAGTCTTGGGTGAAGTGCCACACGGAGGAAATTTTACCGGAGGCTTGGAAAGGAAGCTCAACACCCTTTTTCAAAACAGTTGAGCAAGCGTTCCAGGATAGTCCACTCCTCATCCGTCAACTTGCCGTTCAGAGCAGCGCGCTCAATTTTCGCCACCACCTCTCTGGTTTTCGGTGAAAGACGCTGATTCATCTGACGCACTGACATCAGCAGGGTTTCCAGATTATCCCCATCCGAGACGGCAGGCTGTTTACGCCCTTTGATCTTTGGATACTGATACTCTACCCCCTCCACCGGGTGCTGAATATCCATATAACCTTCCGGAAGATCAAGACCGGTTTCGATCCGTCGGGCAACCACATCACCCATGTTGCGCCTTCCCGTAACCATCTGACTTACATGGGCCGGCGTCAGCCCAACTTTTTCAGAGAACTCCCGCTGGGAATGAAAACGGTCGATCTGATCCAGCAGATTTGCTTTGCGTATCGTCTTGATATTCATGGTCCTGAAACTATAGCAATTTGCTATATTCATAGCCATGGACATATTGCTATTCGTTTAGCTCTATGCTAATGTTCACCCTCAATATGGATATGAAAACATTTATTGCGAAGGAAGGTCGCGATGCAGCCAACCGTCTGGCAGCAAACTGCGGTACCAAATATATCTACCTGACTCAGATTGCCTCTGGATTCAGAAAGCCCAGCGGAAGATTGACCCTGTTACTCGAACGCAAATCCAAGGGCAAATTGACCAGACACGAATTACGACCTGATCTCTACCCTAAGGAGCAGAGCGAACGCTAAGTGTCGAAACGCCCACTTAACTTCCCCCAACAAATAAGGAATCGAGTATTGATACATGGAAAAGTAAAAGCAACGCCCTCTTATTCAAACAGACTGAAAAGCTACTGTGAAGAGTTTTCAGAATTCAACTTACGCTGTGAACAACTCTGTAGAGCCTTCGATCATATAGCGACTGATCACGAAAGCATCAGCAGCTTCTCAGTAAGAGGTATGAAACAGAACGCTTTGTGGTTGAAATGGCGTATGAAAGAGATGG
>JAHRHW010000465.1 GCA_019100305.1 Candidatus Thiodiazotropha taylori
ATGCCGATACCCTGATGATCACCACCGAGAATCATTGTCTCAACCACCCATCCAGAACAGGTAGCGCACTGTGACGGGTCAGATCCACATGCAGGGGGGTCACCGAGACGTATCCCTGCCTGACTGCATGAAAATCTGTGCCGGGTCCCGCATCCTGCTCAGCCCCGGCAGGACCTACCCAATAGATGGTGTTACCCCTTGGGTCATGGCTTTTGATCACCGGCTCCGCTTTGTGCCGATGCCCAAGCCGGGTGGAGACGATACCCTGTAACTCCGAATAGGGAATATCGGGCACATTCACATTCAGAATCACATTCTCACTCAACGGCGCCTCGATCAATCGTCTGACCAGAATCTCGGCAACCTGAGCACCCGTCTCGAAATGTTGCGGATTGTGGGAGTTCATTGAGATGGCGACTGCAGGCAGGCCAAGGAAGCGGCCCTCGGTAGCCGCAGCAACCGTACCCGAGTAGAGCACATCATCCCCCATATTCGGCCCGGCATTGATGCCGGAAACCACCAGATCAGGCTCCTGCTCGAGTAGCCCGGTGATCGCCAGATGGACACAATCCGTCGGTGTCCCGTCCACCCGAATGAAGCCATTCTCCATGGTCCGGGCGCGCAACGGATTAACCAGAGTCAGGGAGTTGCTGGCGCCACTGCGGTCCTGATCCGGGGCCACAACCACAATATTGCCGACTTCGGACAGCTGCTCGGCCAGCATCATCAGTCCAGTGGCCTGATAGCCGTCATCATTACTCAGAAGGATGTTCATAGGGGGCACAATATACTGTAAATAGTGATCAGTCTCACCCTCCAAATCACCAGCGGGTGGTGCGAGGGATCGAGATTCTTCTCAACCCCTCTCGGGGCCTGTTAACATGATGTGACGAGACACAGAATCCTCAGCCTGACGATGAGCAAAAAGAGCGACAAATCCGAAGACAATGCACTCTTCCACGAACAACTCGGGGATACGGTGCCACTCAATGAGTCACGCGCGGAACCCTATCGCCGCCGTCTGGCTCCCAGGCCGCTGAATCTGCCGGTCGGGGATGAGGAGGCGTCCTCAAAGGACCACTATTCGGATCACGAGATCGAAACCGGCGAGGTACTCTATTTTGCCAGGCCGGGCGTTCAAAACCGCCTGATGCACGACCTGCAACGGGGCTATCTGGAGATTGGTGGGGAACTGGACCTGCATGGCCTGACGGTTCGCTATGCCAGGGCTGACCTGGATGAGTTCCTAAAGCAGTGCCACCAGCGACGGATCCGCTGCGTCCGGATCATACACGGCAAGGGTTATGGCTCGGAAAGCAGACAACCCATTCTCAAGCACAAGCTCAACATCTGGTTGCGCCAGAGAGAGGATGTCCTGGCCTTCACTTCGGCGCCCAGTCGGGATGGCGGAACGGGCGCCGCCTATGTTCTACTGCGCAATCCGGATAAAAGCAGCCAACGTTAGCCAATCAAAAGCAGGCAGATGAAACGATTTGGATGTCTATACTCAACAGGCATTGAAATTCAGCTTAATCCGAGTAAAATACTTGGTTATTTTAAAGCAGTACAAGTAACATCACGATCCGATGACGCCTCCCCTCAGACCCGCAACTTGACTGCCGACTCCGGTAAACACCGGACCGATAGAGATCTATAGGAGAATTTGAACTTGGCAATCAGAATCAAGAGTCAATGGCACGATGAGGATGCCGCACGTTCTGCTGATGAGATTGGTGGCGCAATTGCATTTATTGCCTGGCGTATCGCACTCGACAAGGCGATCACCCTGCATGGAGAGAACTTTGTCTATCACAATGATGAACAGCGCCTGGCGGTGATTGCCGAGTATCTGGTCTACGAGGTACAGATCGCTGACCGTCTGATCCACCAGATGGGGGACGATGAAAACCGGGTGGCGACCATTACTGCCCTGGTGATGAAGCTGGCCGATCACTACCGGGACAATGCGGTCGAGTTGCTCGGTGACGGCGACCATGCCAACCATCTGATCGGACTCTACAATGAGCGCTCCGCAGAGTATGCCGAGTTCAACTTCAGCGACCAGGGACCCAGCTACCCGTTTCTGCGCCACCTGGGTTATGAGATACAGCAGGTGATGGCAGGCGATGAGCACGATAACCGCTGGGTGATCGATCAGGTCATGGATGTGGATGGGCCGGAGGTCTACAAACAGATCTCCCGTGCGATCAGAAACCTTTTCGATTAGGAAGTACCTATGCGTCCCATCCAGCTACTCACCATTCTCGAGCAAGAGTTCATCAGCACCCGTGCCGGTCACCACACCCCGGTGATGCTCTGGGGTCCACCCGGTGTGGGCAAATCGGACATGGTTCGGGAGGTCGCACACAAGCATCAGGCTCCGGTGATCGACATCCGACTCTCACAGATGGAGCCCAGCGATCTGCGCGGAATACCCTTCCGAACCAACGGTCGTGTCGAATGGGCGATCCCCTCTCTTCTGCCCGATGACGAGCGCCATGGCAGCCAGGGCATCCTGTTTCTCGATGAGATCACTTCCGCCCCACCCACGGTTTCGGCCGCAGCCTACCAACTGATCCTGGACCGACGCCTGGGCGAATATCAGGTACCTGAAGGCTGGGCCATCTTTGCCGCAGGCAATCGTCAGGGTGACCGGGGGGTTACCTACAGTATGCCCGCACCGCTGGCAAACCGCTT
>JAHRHW010000466.1 GCA_019100305.1 Candidatus Thiodiazotropha taylori
CATGTGGTGATATTGACATGACTCACCACACAGCCATAATCTTCTGCTGAAACAGGCGCCACATTCATTACAAACCACCTCTTTTCAGTTGGCGAGTGGCAAGGGTATTCAAAACTGAATACCTCCTTCGTTCCCTCCAGAACCTGTTTCACGCCTGCGTAAACTTTTCTCGCATCACTACCGGCAGGACTGTTTGCGTCATAACAGGTTTCCAGATAGTTGACCCCCAGGCCGGTGGTTTCCAAGTTGGTATCGCCATTGGCTTTGGCAAACCTGACCCAAGCCTTGTTCACCAACATAATCGTGCCATCATGGCTCAATACGGCAATATGCTCTGGCAAGGCATCGATGATTGACTGCAACCTTTCCCGGTCACGATAAGCCGTCACATCAATAAATGTTGCCACGGCACCCTGACCATCATTGGAAATATGATAGGGTAACAATCTCACCAGATAGGTTGACTTATTACTGGTCATCACCTCTTTCTGTATAAGACGACCGGTCGCCATCGTTCTTTTGAAGTCATCCATCAGTCCACTGTAAATCAAGATGTTGTTGATTTCGTCAAGCGGACGTCCGATATCCGTCTCCCTGATCTTGAAGATCCCCACCGCATCAGGACTGTACCTCGTCAGATTCAGGTGTTGATCGACAAAAACGGTCGGCACACCAACCGCTTTGGTCATACTGTCCAAATCGGCATTCACTCTGTTGAGTATCTGTACTTTCTCCTGATACTCCGCATTTACCGTATTCAACTCCTCATTGACAGATTGCAACTCCTCATTGGAACTTTGCAGCTCCTCATTTGAGGCCATCAACTCCTCATTGGTCGCCTGCAGCTCTTCATTGGATGTTTCAAGCTCTTCGATGGTTGCCTGCAGACTCTCGCGTGTAGCAGCCAACTCACTCTCCAGCACCTCGATTCTTTCAACGGTTTCCGCATCAATGTCGATCGATTTAGGCTTTTTATCGCTGTCACCTGAATGTTTCTCAATAAAACTCAGCAGCAACAGGGTTTCCAAACCATCCCGCACGATTGGAGAGACCAGAATCCGAATCGATTTCTCTTTTTCGCCAGTCGTTATGCGTATTGCATCAGAGGCAATCTTTTCCTTCTCCTTAGACGCCTTGAAAATCAACGCCGATGCCACCGGCACCACCGATTCAGGTAGCAACCGATTCAGATCCAGGCTTGCAACGCCCTCCTTGGCCTGCATAAACGGGGTTACATCGCCAAACAGATGCACCACCTCATTCTGACTATTGACTAACATTGTCGGCGGCACATACTCCTTTACCAATCCCTTGACGGCAGTATCAATAATGGTGCTGTCAGAGATTCTCCCCGACGAAGTGACCGCATCTTTCTTGTTTGATCTCGCCACGTAGCGCTTGAACGGTTCACTTAACGAATCGAATCGCATTGGCGGAGGATTGGCGGATTTTTGATACAACTTATGCTTGGTGTCTATGGCTAACAGACCAATATCCGCACTGGCGATTGACTCACTCGAACCGAGCAACATATAACCTTCAGGCTTTATCGCAAACTGCAGCCGCTGAAGCGCTTTGTTTTGCGCCTCATGGGTAAAATAGATCAAGGTATTTCTGCAGGTCACCAGATCCATCTGAGTAAAGGGCGGATCCGACAGTAGATTGTGTTTGGCAAACACAATCGTCTGCCTGAGTTCAGGCTTTACGTTATAGGAATTACCGGTCTGGGTAAAAAACCGCTCCAGTCGTTCAGTAGTGATCTCAGTTCCGGTCGCTTCTGAGTAGCTGCCCGAAGCAGCGGTATCGATACTCTCCTGACTCACATCAGTGGCAAAAATTTTCAAGTTCGGCCAGCGTCTGAACTTTTCGAACGCCTCCAAGAATAACATGGCAATCGAATAGGCTTCTTCACCTGTGGAAACACCGGATACCCACACTCTGATGCTCGAGCCTGTCGAGGCATTCTCCACAATTCTCTCTATAACACTACTTTCCAGCACTTTAAACGTTTCAGGGTCCCTGAAAAAATTCGTTACCGGAATCAACAACTCCCTTTTCAAGGTAAACACTTCCTGCCGCTCTTCCTTGAGCAAACTGAAATAGCGATCGATCTTATTCAGATGCCTGACCTGCATTCTTCGTTCGATGCGACGCAGAATGGTAGCAATCTTGTAATCGTGGAAGTCTATACCAACTGTCTGCAATAAAATCTGCAAGATTCCTTCATAGGCATCGTCATCTGAAATCGATATCTCTTCCTCTACCGGCTCAGACAATAACGGCCCTGGCGGCATATTACTGATATGCGATATCAATCGTTCAGGCAGATCCTCGGCTCGCATGATCGCATCCACCAATCCCGTACCGATGATACTGGCAGGCATGCCATCAAATTTCGCACTGTTCGCCTCTTGCGCCATCAGAAAACCGCCGGCCGCGTTTATCGCTATAGCACCCCTGGAACCATCGGAACCGGTACCGGAAAGCACGACACCAATCGTCCTGGAGTTGAATGACTCCGAGAGTGAGGTAAAGAAGATATCAATCGGCAGTGTCAATACATGTGCCTGCTTGGGTTCAAGTTTGAAACGATCCTTTTCCAGGCGCATGATCTTTCCAGCTGGTATCAGAAAGACCTTATCAGCCTCCAACTGCATATCATGTTTCACCATCACGACCTTCATCGATGTATACC
>JAHRHW010000467.1 GCA_019100305.1 Candidatus Thiodiazotropha taylori
AGGCAGTACCACGGTCTGGTTCACACTACTGTATGAGTTGACACGCACATTGGAAAACAGCAGGGAATTGGTCACCTTGGCACCGGAGATCACACACCCTCCCGAGACCATGGAGTCCACCGCCATGCCGCGCCGCTCTTCATCGTCAAACACGAACTTGGCAGGGGGCAGTTGCTCCTGGTAGGTCCAGATGGGCCAGCTGCGATCGTAGAGATTGAGTGGTGGAGTGACACCGATCAGCTCCAAATTGGCAGTCCAGAAGGCGTCGATGGTACCCACATCACGCCAGTAGGCCTGTTTGCCGCTGCTGGAGTCGGTGAACGGATAGGCCAGCACCCGGTATTTTTCGATGACCCCGGGAATGATGTCCTTGCCGAAATCGTGTGATGATTGGGGGGTATCCGCATCCCTGATCAGCTGTTCGAAGAGAAATTTACGGTTGAATACGTAGATCCCCATTGAGGCCAGTGCCAGATTATCATGTCCCGGAATCGGTTTCGGGTCGGCCGGCTTTTCGCTGAACTCACTGACCCAATTTTCAGAGTCGACAGTCATCACGCCAAACTCCTTGGCGCTTTCCAGATCCACCGTCAGACAACCTACGGTCATATCGGCACCGGATTCAACGTGCTCGGCGATCATGGTGCCATAGTCCATCTTATAAATATGGTCACCGGCCAGAATCAGCACATAGTCCGGATTATGGCTGCGCAGGATATCCAGATTCTGGTACACCGCATCCGCTGTACCCTCATACCAACTGCTCTCAATCCGCTGTTGCGCCGGCAATAACTCGACAAATTCTCCGAACTCCCCACGCAGGAAGTTCCAGCCGCGCTGGATGTGCAGCAGCAGGGAGTGGGCTTTGTATTGGGTAAGTACACCAACTCGGCGTATCCCTGAGTTGATGCAGTTTGATAGGGGAAAATCGACAATTCGAAACTTCCCGCCGAAGGGAACCGCTGGCTTGGAGCGCCACTTGGTTAGATGCTTGAGTCTGGAACCGCGTCCACCTGCTAGGATCAGCGCAAGGGTATTTCTTGTCAACCGACTCACAAAGCGCTGGCTCTGGTCTATCATCGAGTGTTCCTCCATAGCCGTTAGGCCAACAATTACTGCCGTTTTTTGGACTACACCTGGTTCAGTCGTTTACGAGCCAGGATCTCGTCTAGTGTCACATACTAACGCACACTGTTATTGGTGCAACGCAGAATTGGAGCCGTTGTGGAGTTACCTCCGGGCGACGTGCCAACCCATCGTCCGCACAATCTACAGTGACTTGGCGTCACGCTATTTATGCGCATTAGTATGAGACACTACACCAGACTATGGTAACATCATGTTCCCTTCAAGGCGTACTCCAAGAAGCAGGTTTTCTTAACTATGACTATCCAAAAGACAAACACAATCAGCGATGCCATGCAACGCATCATCGATGCATGCCACCATGACCCGTTTGAGGTTCTGGGGCGACATGTCAAGGCAGGTGTTTGTCAGATCAATCTGTTCTTGCCCCATGCGGACAAGGTCAGTCTGGCTGAGAGCGGGCAACAGATTCCCCGGGTCAACGGCACAGATTTTTTCTCCGTCTCACTGCCGGCTGATCAGGTCAGCGAGCACTACCTGCTGGATTGGCAGGATAAATTCGGCCAGAGCCACAGCAGTCACGATCCCTACAGCTTCTCCGCGCAGCTGCCGGAATTCGACCTGCATCTGTTCAATGAAGGCAAACATCGCCATGTCTACCGCTTTTTCGGCTCCCACAACCACCAGGCGGAGGGAATCGACGGAGTACTGTTTGCAGTATGGGCACCGAATGCCGCCCGGGTTTCGGTAGTCGGGGATTTCAATCAGTGGGACGGCCGAATCCATCCGATGCGCTCCCGGGGCGGTTCCGGTGTATGGGAGCTGTTCATACCCGAACTCAAACCCGGCACGTTCTACAAGTTCGAAATCCGTACCCAGGAGGGTCATGTCTCGTTGAGAACCGACCCCTATGGCAACTTTTTTCAGCGTCGGCCGGAAACCGCCGCTGTGGTGATCGCCGATGATCACTACAGTTGGCAGGACGAAGGGTGGATCAGCAATCGGGCCACCACGAACTGGCAGCAGCAGCCGATGTCGGTCTATGAAGTCCATCTTGGCTCATGGCGCCGGGATGAGCAGGGCGAGTTTCTCAACTACCGGGATCTTGCCCATCAGCTGTGTGACCATGTGAAGGCTGTCGGCTTCACCCATATCGAGCTGTTGCCCATCACCGAGCACCCCTTTGACGGCTCCTGGGGATATCAGACAACCGGTTATTTCGCTCCGACCAGCCGCTTCGGCACACCGGACGATTTTCGCTATTTCATCGATCATCTGCATCAGAACGGGATCGGTGTCCTGCTTGACTGGGTTCCAGCCCACTTCCCCAAGGACCGACACGCACTGGCGGAGTTCGATGGCACTGCACTCTACGAACATGAAGACCCCCGCAAGGGTGAACACCGGGACTGGGGCACCCTGATCTTCAATTTTGGACGCAACGAAGTCAGAAACTTTCTCATCTCCAGCGCCATCTACTGGCTTGAGGAGTTTCATATCGACGGTCTGCGGGTCGATGCGGTCGCCTCCATGCTCTACCTGGACTACTCCAGGGAGCCGGGAGACTGGGTACCCAATCAGTATGGCGGCCGGGAGAATCTGGAAGC
>JAHRHW010000062.1 GCA_019100305.1 Candidatus Thiodiazotropha taylori
GCCACCGAAACATCGCTCCCAGTTGGGATCCAAACTGATGGGTGAAGGTGAATACACCCCCCAAGGGAACGAGCCGGCGGTTACAGGCACGATGATGTTCCAAACCAGACTCACCAATGTGATTGCGCTGCTGACTCCGATTAAAATGCAGATGCAGCAATTTTATATGATGAATGGGCAGTGGCCGGAGAAGCCACAGGATTTAGGACTGAATCAGGACAATCTCAAAAGTGCGGATATCAAAGAGGTGCTGTTCGGTGACCAAGGCGCCATCGTCGCCACATTGAACGAACACTTCGGTACCGATAAGCGGGTCGTGCTGGCACCGCAACTGGTGATGGATGGCACCACCATGGAGTGGCGGTGCATGGCCAACTTTCCCGCACAGTCGATGATGACCATGGGCATGAAGATGTGTGAGTCGCGCAACATCCGATAGTCGAGTATTGTTCTAACTTACTCCCACTCGAGCTCTTCATAGACTCGTTGAGCGTTACGCCCTTTAAGTGAATCGAAATTTTTCAGGTAACTGAATCGGGACTGATCGATTTTCCCGATATCTTCCAGGCTGTTTCCTTGATCAATGAACGCCAATACGGCTTCACGTAGAAACAGCAGATAATCATAAGTATCGGCTTTGGCTTTTGCCAGTGAGGCAGGATTACCATGTCCTCCAACAACGATTTCAGGTTGTTTTGCAGCCATTGCTTCAAAAGCGGCAATCCAGCTTTTATGTGCAGACATGGAACCAACACCTAACATACGGTCGGTATAAACAATATCGCCACTGAAGATGATTTTCTGTTGCGGCAGCCAGATATAGCTGTCGCCAGGTGTATGGGCATGGCCGGCATGATGGATTTCGATCCGTGTATTGCCGATTTTCAATATCTTTTGTTGTGAAAACATTTCATCGGCATAGATATAGTCTGTACCTTCCAGACCTTCTTTTCCAACCAGACTCCAAAGCCTGTCGAGTTGAGATTCCCTGCGGGCCTTTTGATCGGCAACTGCTTTTTCACTGGCAATGATCGTCGCACCCAGCGCTTTGAAATAACCATTGCCCATCCAGCGATGGTCCTGACCACCGCTGTTGATGACCCATTTCACCGCTTTGTCGGTTATCTCTTTAATCGCTGCGTGTATCATCCGTGCGCCCTTGTCTGTCGCCCCCGAATCGACCAGCACAACGCCATCGTCCGTTACAATGACACCAAAGTTCGCGTTGTTACCGAGGTTTTGCGGATCCCGATTGGTGAGTGGACCAATCAGCGCATAGACATTCTCAGCCAGTTTTTCTGTATTCAGCACCTGTTCCGCATGAAGTGATGTAGCGCCAGTCACAACAACAAAAAGCACAATGGCTTTCAACATGATCTTTCTCCTTCTACAGATGGAATAAATTTTCTAGCGGTAACATACTAAAATCAATAGTTACATAAACCTACGAGCTCAACATGCGTTAATTGATATACACCTGCGAAGTAATGATGGTGCAGGATTAGTTCAGAACATTTAGCCCGTGTTTATGGCAATCGAGCAAAGAGACTCAGCCTTTATGGGGCGCTTCCAGATAGGCGGTCGACTGCATCTCTTTCAAGCGACTCACAGTACGCTGGAACTCGAATGCCAGACGCACACCACTGTAGAGCTGATCCGGCTCCGCATCGGCACTGATCACCACTTTGACTTTGCGGTCGTAGAAGACATCGATCAGATTGATAAAACGGCGACTTCGATCATCCCAGGTACCATCCAGTTTGGGTATGTCCGAGATAAATACCGTATGGTGGCAACGGGCCAGTTCAAGATAGTCGTTCTGCCATCTGGGTGGTCCACATAGCGCGTTGAAGTCACACCAGATCACACCACTGCCCCGTTTGACGAACCGCACCGCCCTTCCCGGCACCTCGAAACGCCCGGTCTCTTCGACGCTGCCGCTGACCAGTCGATCGAACTCCTTGCTCAGATTGATCATCGACTCGTCGCTCAACGGGGTGTGATAGACGGAAGAGGCTTCGAACAGTTGCAGCCGGTAGTCTTTGTTGCCAGCCAGCTCCAGCACTTCATTGTTGCTGTTCAGCAGATCGATTGCCGGCAGAAACTGCTCTCTCTGCAACCCCTGCCAGTAGAGTCTGTCAGGCGGTTGATTCGATGTGGTGACCAGGACGATGCCGACTTTCTGCAGATTCTCCAGCAACACCCGCATCAACATCGCATCACCGATATCGATGACATTGAACTCATCCAGGCAGAGCACCTGCATGCGGCTGGCCATCTCATTGGCAATCAGCAACATCGGCTCCTTCTCTCCACCATGTTCACTCAGTCGCTGATGAATGTAGCGCATGAAACTGTGGAAATGGTGACGTTCGATACCCAGTTGTTGATGCTGATGATGAAACATATCCATCAACCAGGTTTTACCCCTGCCCACACCTCCCCAGAGATAGACTCCGGGTATCGATTCGATACTTCTATTCCATAGCCAACCTTTCGCTTTTCTCGGCTGCTGCAGAGCTTCAGCGAGGCGTTCGAAGGCAGACAGCACCTGCTCCTGATGAGGATCCCGCTGATAGCCGTTGAGCTGAAGTTGTTGTTGATAGTGGTTGAGTAGAGACAAGAGCGATAGCAACCTGTAGTAAAGTGTGCCGCTATAACGATGAATGCTGACAGGTGAGACGGAAACTGCAAGGCAGCATACACTAGTCGATCGTCAGATACTATTCGTGTTAACAGGCCCTAACCCGGCAGTCAATAGGTTTACTTGCAGACAGGCGCAATGCCTTGAATAACAGGAATGTCATGACGACAGGCGCGTCTAGTCTGGCACTATAGTTCTTCGATTACCGACAGAACCTGTCGTTCAATTTCATCCATATCGGGAATGACAGCCGGGCTCATATCCAGTTCCACACGCTGCCTGATCAAGGGTTGAGGCTCATCCAGTTCCGGATTGACCGGTACCACATTGTCGGCGCTGACCCTGACCAGTGATGGTATGGCATGAACAGCCATACCGATGTGTGAGATTCGATCATGCTCACCAAGGGCATTGAGGATTAGGATCCTGCCACGGTAACCGGGCTCCACCACGGGTTCACCCAGCAGCCCTTCATAGGAGACTACCGGAATCATAACCCCACGCCAGGCCAGATGGCCGAGAAACCACTCGGGCAACTCGTCACCGGCATACTCGGGCTGCTGATAACCCATAACCTCAGCGACTGTTGCATTCGGTAGCAGAATCTGACGCTCATGCAGCGGGATGAGAACGCTTCTGACCTCTTTGACTACCGCTTGGCTCATCGTCTATTTTCCGTCAGCACTTCGTTGATATTCTCCAACAACTCACTCTCCTGATAGGGTTTACCGAGACAGCGCTTGACCCCCAGGTCCATCGCCCGCTGCCGGTGTTTGTCACCGACCCTTGAAGAGATCATGATGATCGGCAATCCGTAATAGTCCACAGAGTTGTTGATGTGTCTCGCCAGCTCAAAGCCATCCATACGTGGCATCTCGATATCGAGCAGCATGATATCCGGTACCTGCTCCTGCAACAGCGCTACCGCTTCTACACCATCCTTTGCGGTGACCACATCCATATCGTGGCGCTCTAACAAGCGGCTGGTGACTTTACGTACAGTAATGGAATCATCCACCACCATGACCCGGAGACGCTCTTCCAGTTTCTTCTGTTCACCATCGGCCTTCATGACCGGTGCCGCATGGGTCGCATCCATACGCACCAGAGCAGCCAGGTCGAGGATCAGGGCAACCCGGCCATCGGCGAGAATCGTACCGCCGGTTATCCAGCGTACACTCCCGACCTGTTTACCCAGACTCTTCACAACAACCTGTCGGCTACCCAACAGATCATCGACCTGCAGCGCCACCTGATGTTCACCGGTCTGCAACAGCAGCAGCGGCAACCAGCGACTGCCTTCATGTATCTCATGCTGACCTGCGCCCATCATGCGGCCGAGATAGCTCACCTTGTACTGCTTGCCGCCGTAATCGAAACTCTCCTGTTTACCCTCATAGCAGCGCAGAATCTCATCACGCCGGATTCGCACCACACCACTGATACTGCCATGCGGAATGGCATAGATCTCTTCTCCCACCCGGATCAACAGGGAGTCGGTAATCGCCAGGGTCAGTGGCAGGCGGATGATAAAACTGGTGCCGCGTCCGGGTTGAGAATCGATCTCCAGGGAACCACCGAGCTGCTTCACCTCACTGGTCACCACGTCGAGACCCACACCACGACCGGAGATCTGGGTGACCTCCTTGGCGGTACTGAAACCCGGCAACAGCACACACTGAATCAGATCGTCATCACTGATCTCCGCATCGGCGCTGATCATGCCCTGCGCAAGTGCCCGTTTGCGAATTGCTTCGATGTCCAGACCTCTACCGTCATCGGAGAGGGTAATCATGACATCGGTCGCCTCACGGTCGAGATAGAGGGAGATTCGACCTGTACCCTGTTTGCCGTCGGCAAGACGCTGGTCCGGCGGCTCGATGCCATGGGAAACGGAGTTACGCAGCAGATGTTCCAGTACCGGCACCATGCGGTTCAGGATACTGCGATCCAATTCACCTTCAATTCCAAAGCACTCCAGATTGGCTTTTTTATTCAGCTGCCCTGCGGTCTGCCTGACAAGTCGCTGCATCCTGGGCACCAGGGTGGCAAAGGGCACCATCCGGGTGCGCAACAGACCATCCTGCAGATCGGTGGATATTCTCGACTGCTGTAACAGCAGGGTATCGGTCTCACGCTGCAGATCGCGGAGTGATTCATTGATGTTGCCCAGATCGTTTACCGTCTCCACCAACGCTCTGGAGAGCTGCTGCATGGTGGAGAAGCGATCCAGTTCCAGGGGATCGAATTCGGTCCGGCCCTGATCCTCTTTTTCAGTTTCCCGCTCCCAGCGATAGAGGATCTGCGCCTCTGTTTCGATCTCAAGATTACGCAGTTGGGTGTAGAGACGGGAGACGGTCTGTTCAAGCTCAGAGAGGTTGAAGCCCAATACGCTGTTCTGCTGTTCCAGACGGGAACGATAGATACTCACCTCACCCGCGTGGTTGACCAGCCGATCCATCAGGTCCGCATTGACCCGAACCTGCTCTTTGTTGGGTTTGAAACCGGCTTTCTCTTTTTCCTGGTCCTGCTCCGGATTGAGCAGCTTGGCGATCTCTTCGTTGAATGGCAGTACCTGAGCGGTCGGCTGTTCCAGTTCAGGTTCTTCCGCCAACATGCTGCTCTCGGAGACCTCCTGTATGGTCTCGACCATGTCCCCATGGACGGGTGTCATCTCTCCACCCAGCAGGTTGTGCAACTGTTCAACCTGAACATCGGAGGCAGGCACCTTACCCGTCTTGGCAATGGTGTCGACCTGGAATGCCAAGTGGTCAATACTGTGGCGCAGGGCTTCGGTGACGGTCTCTAACGGATCGATCTCACCTTCCGCCAAGGCGGTCATTACCGATTCCACCGCATGACTCAGATCGCCGATCGGCATGATACCGGCGAGACGGGCACTGCCTTTCAGGGTATGCAGATTTCGCTGCATGCCATCGATCGCTTCCTGGTCATCCAGTTTATCGAGCCACTGCAGGAAGCGAGCTTCCACCTGCTCCATAAACTCTTTAGCCTCTTCGATGAAGATCTGTATCAGCTCCTCATCCTCTCCCACATCCAGCAGGACTTCATCATGCATCATGAGGAAGGATTCATCCGGTTGCTGCAACGCTTCCTCAGAGACATCTGCCACGTCCACATCCAACTCGGAGGAGTCGATCTGAAGTTCGTCCAGATCTTCAGCAATCGGCTGTGCTACGGGTTCGGATTCCTCGTCAACAGCCTCTTCAGCTTGCTGCTGTTTGAGCTCCTCAAGCTCCTCAAGCTCTTCCTTAAGATCGGGATCGATCAGATCCTCAACCTCATCTTCCTCTTCGATACCCTTCTCGATCAGCGTCTGAATTTCCGCGATCAGGCCATCGGCCCGGTGTACCTGATTGGAGGTCTCTGCATCATCGGTTTGGCTGGCCAGTTGATCGAGGGTGGAACGGGAGAGGCCCATCACCTGTTCATCCGCAGGGATATGCCCTCTGATAACCCCGTTCAGCAATGACTCCATTGCATGGCTGAGATCACCAACCGGCTCGATACCCGCCAGACGGGAGCTGCCCTTTACGGTATGCAGTGCACGCAGAATGGCATCCAGATGTTGATGATCCGAGGGGGCATCCCCCCATTTCTGGAACTGCTCTTCCAGGGTTTCGAGCAGCTCTTTCGACTCCTCTACAAAGATATCAACCAGTTCCCGGTCTTCGCTGACTTCGAACAGATCGCCCTCATGGAGAAAGCTCATCGGTTCTGCGTAATAACTGCTCGCATCGAGCTCTTCACTGCTTTCCAGCTCGCTCTGATCCTGCTCTTCCGCCGCCTCTTCCAGTGCGCTTTGCAGTTCAAGCTCCTGAAGCTGTTCACCCTCTTCCTCATCAGCCTGTTCGATTTCGAGTTCAGCATCAGGAAAGGCCTCATCGGCGAGCTGCAGCTCTGCCTCAAGCACCTCATCATGTAATGCTTCCGGTTCTTCTTCAGCCTCACTGATCTCTACTGAGCTGAACGGATGCTCCAGATCGCTGAGAAGTTGTGCTGAAACAGGCACTCTGCCAACGGTTGCGGCATCTTCAACCTGGGTAGCGAGGAAATCGAACGCCTGACGAACCAGCTCCTGTAGCCGTTGCTCCGCGGTTACATTATCCCTCAGCAGCTTCTCGAAAAGATCCTCAAGGGCATGACTCAGATCACCGATGGGATTGATTCCGGCAAGCCTGGAGCTGCCTTTCAGGGTATGAAGCGTGCGTTTGATGCCATCGACCACAATCTCATCATTGAGCGACTTCTGCCAGTCGTTATAGCCCTGCTCGAGTGCCTCGAGTAACTCGCGGCCCTCTTCAATGAAGATCTCCAGCAGCTCTTCGTCGCCTTCCACATCGAAGTAGTCTGTGGATTGCAGATAGCTGGCTGACTCGTAAAAACCGGTATCCTGAGCCTCATCAGCCGCCAACAGACCGGAATCGATCTCGTTCGCCTCGAGTTCTTCCAGAATCAGATCGGAAGCAAGATCGATCGATTCTTCATCCGCCAGGCCGATCTCTTCGATCGCCTCGATCTGCAGCTCCTCCTCGAGTGAAGACGCCTCATCCAGGGCCTCGTCCAGCGCATCTGCCTGTTCTTCGCTGATGCTCTGTTCCGCCATCAACGGTTCGGCTTCTGCTAGATCCCCTTTGCTCTCTTCAATCCCCTGCAGTGCTTCATTCAGGCCCTGCAGAAAGCTCTCAAGCTTTGGTTCAGGCAGGTTTTCATCAGGCAGCAACTGCAGCAGTTGACGGATATAACCAACACTACCGTCCACCAGATCAACCACTTTGGCCTCGGCCGGCAGCTGGTTTTCATGAACGGCTCTGACGTAGTCCTCCATCGCTTCACTGAGCGTCGCGATCGGCGTGATGCCGGCCATGTGCGCACTGCCGTGCAAGGTATGGCAGGCCCGGACTACCTCTTCAGGCACCAACATGGGCGGAGAGATGCCCTGGGCCTGTCTGAGAAATGATTCTATCTCCTGAAGGTGCTCCTCTGACTCTTCAGCAAAGACCTCCAGCAGTTCGGTATCGATCTCGATCTCAAGATCCGAATCGCTAAATTCACCTTCCGCCTCGGCGGCCGAAGTCCCTTCAAGCATCGCCTCACCCAGGGCGGCGACTTCATCGTCACTGATTTCAGATGCTTGCTCTATCTCAGGCTCAGGCTCAGGCTCATCCAGTGATGCGGCCTCCAGCTCTTCGAGCACCAGCTCATCCTCTGCCACAACTTCGACGGCAGCCGTTTCGTCTGGCAACTCCTCAGCCTGGGATTCAGTTTCGTCAGTGGTTTCTTCCAGGGCTTCAACCGGAATACTCTCATCGGGCTCTGCTGCTGGCTGCTCCGCTTCGCTTACAACCGGTTCCAAAGGCTGTTCGATGGTGCGCCCCTCAGACAGAGCATGGGCATAGCTCTGCAGCAGCTCCACATCGACTGCGGGACTGGTACCCTGTTCCTGGGAATCGATCAGTACCGGCAGGGCTTCCGTAACCTGATTGAGAAGCTCCATCATCTCAGGTGAAACCTTGATCGTTTCATCGATCAGCCGGTTCAGCATATTCTCCACAGACCAGGCAAGCTCACCAATCACTTTGGCACCAACAAGCCGGCCACTGCCCTTCAGGGTATGGAAAGAGCGACGAAAAGTGGTCAGTGCATCGCGGTCAGCCTGATCATGTTGCCAGCGGGGCAGATAGGTCTGAATATTTTCAAGCTCTTCTCTGGCCTCTTCGATGAAGATCTCCAGAATTTCCGGATCGATATCCTCCAGCATCGGCTTGTCTGCAGCCGCCACCTCTTCCTCAACCGGTTCGGCTTCAGGTTGTGATTCAGAGGCGGTTGCATCTTCTGCTGAGGCGAGAATTTCCACTTCCGGTTGAGGCGGCTCGATCTGCAGGCTGCTGGCACCAAACTCGAGATCGGATACCTCTTCCTCTTCAAGATCATAACCTTCGGTGTGATCGGCAGACTCATCCAGATTGATGGGCTCTACCGGCTCCACATATTCGCTCACTTCAGCCGTGCCATCGCTCATCAAATCATTCAGCGAGGCTTGCGCGATGGCGAGAATCTCACGACGATCGCCAGCGCCATCCACCAATGTTTCCAGGTAGTACTCGATACTACTGACCACATCGGCCAGGGAGTTCAGCTGTTGTCTGCTTGGCGGTGCGGTGGCTTCGATCAACTGATTCTTGATGATCGCACCGGTTTGTGACATCAATTCTGCCGCTTCCCTCAGATTGAGCATCTGCAGCGCACCTTCTACGCGCCGGAAGCCCTGACGCACAGGCTCCAATACGGTGGTATCGTCGGTTGCCTCGGTGAAACTGATGATGGTCTCTTTCGCGTGGGCAATCTCAACTTTCGCTTCACGCACGGTCTGCTTGATCAGATTCTGGTACTCACCTTCAGGCAGGCTGTCTCCCAGCGTATTCTCATCAATGGTATCCGCCATACCTGGCTGAAAGGTATGCAGAGTACTGAGCGAGGACTCCACATAGAGGATATCCCCCGCCATCTCCATCAGCTCGAACTCTTCCGGCAAAACACCCTGTTCGACGAAGGTCTTGACCTTGTCCGCCTGTCGATTGAGTCGGGAGCGCAAAGCACCCTGACCGATCATGCCAAGGGTATCCGCCAGCTTGCGGGTTGGCGCTTCGAGATGACCAAGCATCTCCATATCCGCCTTTTCATCGCGCATGAACAGATCGAGAATGTCCTTGATTCGGGTCAGCTCGCTGCTTACCGCGTCCTTGATCGATTCCGCCAGTTCCGCATTTGAGCCTGTCAAACCGAGCCGGCCCTGATTGAGCTGGTCTTCGGAAGGCATCACCGCATCGAGATTGTAGGCCTGCTTGATCTCCAGGATGACAGGATTCTGCGAGTTTGCCCTGGCAATGTAATAGAGCAGGTTTTTCAACAGCGCCGAAGGCGGTTCATCCACTAAAGTCTGCTCACCGTTGTCGATGATGATTTTCATCTTCCGGTCGAGCCGACTGAACAACTGCTTCACGGCAATACCCGGTGCGATGGTATTGTCGATCAAGCCATGCATCAGTCCTTCTGCCACCCAGAACAGATGCTGCACCGACTCGGTACCCGCACTTTTATGGATGGTGGTGAAAACGTCCCGCAGCAGCGGCCAGCCGTGTACAGTATCCCGTTTGCGATACCAGCTCAGCAGCCCCAGATGAAACTTCTGCCTGACCTGACGCACCAGCACCGGAAGATCCTTGTTGACTTCATCAGCACTGGATTTGGTTTCGATTTCCGGTTTGAAGAGTGCCGCTTCGGAGAGCAATGGGGCATCCCGCACGGCACGCAGATCGTTGAGCAGCGGCAGTATGATCAGCGGAATATCCGCATCCCCACCCTGCAGCTTTTCGAGATAATCGGGCAGCTGAATCAAAGCCAGCATCAATGCCTCGGCGGCATCCTCCTCCTGCCTGACGATGCCTTCCGACATGTCCCGCACTACCAGCTCCATCTCCTCTGCGAGCATACTGGGGCCGTAGACCTGGACCATCTGCAGGACCCGAGCAATCTGGTGCAGATGATCACCGCAGGTGGCGAGTGATTCATTGTCACCAGGAGTCTCCACATAGGATTCCAGCGCCTGGCGCGCATGACGAATCGAAACATCCAATTCGTCTTTAACCCAATTCAGGGCGCCAAAGTCTTGCGCATTACTCATATGCGTTGCACTCCTGTCTGGAAACCGCGTTGGCTCTCGATCATGCTTGTCATCATGCCCAATGGGTTGCCTTCAGAGGATCAGGCTGGCAGACGGAAACCGGCAACCGACTTTTGCAGCTGATCCGAGAGATCGGCCAATGCACCGATGGAGTTCGCAGTCTGATGCGTACCCTCGGAGGTCTGATTGGTAATCTCCTGAATGACACTCATGGTATCTTTTACATTTACCGCCTGGTCAGACTGAGTCTGAGCAGAGGTGGCGATTTTGCCGGTAAGATCGGCGATGTATTGAGATACGCTCTCGATCTCTTTCAACGCTTCACCCGCATCTTCCGCCAGGGTGGCACCCTTGACCACACCGGAGGTACTGGCCTCCATCGAGGTCACCGCTTCGTTGGTATCCGCCTGGATGGTTTTTACCAGCGCTTCGATCTGTTTGGTGGCGTTGATTGAACGCTCCGCAAGACGCTGTACCTCGTCCGCAACCACCGCAAAACCGCGCCCGGCCTCACCCGCCATGGCGGCCTGCATGGCAGCATTCAAGGCGAGAATATTGGTCTGGTCGGCGATGTCGTCGATCAGCTCAACGATGTCACCGATCTCCTGGGAACTCTCACCGAGTCGTTTGATTCGTTTCGAGGTCTCCTGAATCTGTTCACGGATGTTGTCCATACCGGCGATGGTGTTGCGCACCGTCTCAGCACCGGTACTGGCGATCTCAACCGATCGTTTGGCAACTTCCGCCGACTCGGTCGCATCCTGGGACATCTGATCAATCGCGCCGGTCATCTCTCCGATGGAACCATTCGCCTGGGTGATCTGTTCCGCCTGATGCTCACTCGCCTCAGCAAGATGCATCGCGGTTGCCCGACTCTCCTGGGTCGCGCTTGAGACCTGATCCGAGGTCTGGTTGATAGTGGTAACCAGTTCGCGCAGTGCCTCAATCGCGTAGTTGATCGAGTCTGCGATGGCACCGGTGATGTCTTCCGTCACACTGGCGGTCACGGTCAGGTCACCATCCGCCAGGTCGCCCATCTCATCCAGCAGCTGCAGGATCGCCTTCTGGTTGTTCTCATTCTGCTGCTTACTCGCCAGCTCACGACGCTGCGCATCGACAACCAGCTGCATACCGAGCAGTACCAGGAAGAGTAACGCAGCACCACCGAATACGGCGATCATGCCGGGACCCGCTTTGATGCCGAGGACGGAAAAACGCCCAGGTGACTTACCGTAAGCGGCGATCAGTGTCTCAGCTGCATCACTGGCCTGATCCGATGAGGCATTGACCATGGAGGCGGCTTCCAGTGCCGGCAGTACATCCGGAATATTCTGAATAATCTCGGTGGCATTATCCTGGATCGTGGTAAACAGCGTTGCCACATCATCCAGGCGCTGGGAGGCGATCTTATCCTTTACCTTGGAGATACCCATCTCCCGGTCGCCATTTTTCAAACCTTCGAGAATACGCCCGAAAAGATCCGCATCCCGGCTGAACTGATCGATCGCAGCAGCGGTTTTCTGCCCACCGTCCAATACCTGGTTGACGTTGGAGTTGATACGTTGGATCAACATCTCCTGTTCGGTGGCGATATAGACCTGGCGTCTGGGCGCATTACTGTTGATCAGTACTTCGGCCAGCTCTTCCGACAGCTCCTGCAGCTGTGGAACAAATTCGGAAATAATGGCGGAGAACTCATCAATTGCCAGGATGTTCTCCTGAGCTTTGAGAATTTCATCGATGTTGCTGCGCAGTGCCAGCCATTTATTCTCAAGATCACTCAGTTCGGTGTTTACTTCATTCGGGGATCCCGGCAGATCGCTGGCGGCGCCCCCACCGTTCTTCAACTCCCACATGATGTTCTCGAACCGGTCACGGCTCTTTTGCAGCGGCGTGAATGATTCAAGCTCACCCCGGGCTGCCGAGAGGGCGTATTTCGCAATACGTTGCGCAAGTACCTGCTGCTCTGCAGCACGGATCAGATACTGTTCGTCGTAGGACTCCTGCTGGGTTGTGTGCAAGAAGGTCACGAGTGCCAGGATAAGAGACACCAGCACCAAAACAGCCAAAATGGTGATGACCTTATTTGAGGGCAGGGTACCGCCCACGCGTTTGCCTTTCATTCTTCTTTCTCCCGAAAGCTTAAGCCCAAATCCTAAGTTCAGTAACTCTCATGGCATCAGGTTGCCGCGATCTGAAAAACCGGATCATCAGCAAGCGCCTGCAGACTGAAGACCGGCCAAGCCATGCCGTCCTGATCAAATTCAAACTGAACATACTTTGAAAAATTTTCGCTGACCGCCTGCACTTCTTTTGCTGTCTCCCTGGTGAAATGGCGCATACCGACCATCTCGCCAACCAGCACACCACTCAAACCGCTACCTATGGTGAACACCAGCACCCTGCTTCGGCGGGTTCGCCGGGTCTTCTCTCCAATCAGAAACAGTTGTAGATCAATGACTGGTATCAGGGTGCCACGCACATTGGCGACCCCCATCATCCAGGGTTTTGAACCGGGCACCGGTGTCAGTGCAGAAGGGTAATTGAGTATCTCTTTGACGCTGCTCAAAGGTGCAATAAAGCGACTGTCGCCCACATAGAACATCACCCCTTCCCAGTAACTCTGTATCAGCTCCTGTTGGGGTAGTCCTTTTGCATTTTTCCGGCTGCGCTGTTCCAGGTTGGCCAGTAGCTGGACAACCCCCTGGGGCGACTCGATAACGCTCGATTGCATGGCGTCATCAGGCATTGATCAACGCCTTGATCTTGTGGAGAAGTTCCGCTGGAGAGACCGGTTTCACCATGTATTCAGTGGCGCCCTGGCGCATTCCCCAATTGATGTCTGTCTGTTGGTCTTTGGTGGTCACCATGATCACAGGAATATTGGCTGTGGAGTCGTCATTCTTTAACTGCCGGGTTGCCTGAAATCCATTCAACACTGGCATCACCACATCCATGAGAATCAGATCAGGCAGCTCCTTTTTCGCCATCTCCACCCCTTCCTGCCCATCACTGGCGACCAGAATCTGATAACCCTGCTTAGTAAGAATTTTTTTGAAAACAACTACTTCGGTGGGCGAATCATCGACCACAAGAATCCTCCCCTTAGCCTCTCCGCTAACCGGGTGATTGCTCTCTTCTTCTTGCTCGCGACCCTTGCGAAATATATTTTTGATCATCGAATCTCTCTGCCCGTTGGTTCTAGTCCTTATCGGCTGACCCCTGAATGTCTTTAAAACAAGCCTACATCCATGCAGATTGCAGCCATCTCAAACCAAATCGCACAACTTAGTATATTAGGACCCGTTAACACTAAGCCGCGGTATTCACATAGCGACGTATTGCGCCTAACAGCTCATCCTTGGTGAACGGCTTGGTCAGATATTGCTCCGATCCCACAATCCTGCCCCGCGCACGGTCGAACAGGCCATCTTTACTGGATAGCATGATCACAGGAATATTCTTATATACATCATTGTGTTTAATGAGTGCACAGGTCTGATAGCCATCAAGACGCGGCATCATGATATCGACGAAGATCACATCCGGATGGTGGTCGGCGATCATCGCCAATGCCTCAAATCCATCTGTCGCCGTGGATACCTCACAGCCCGCCTTTTTCAATAGACTTTCAGCAGTGCGCCGAATGGTCTTACTATCATCGATGACCATGACTCTGACACCAGAGATGTCCTTCTCAGTTTCATCACCACTCACGTTGAAATCCTCATGTCACGGACATATACATTAGAAACAATCACTCTCCCGGTACGACGGTCGTCAGACCCCAAAGCTGCCACAACTGCATACCGCCCCGGTAGTAGACGATCTTATCCGCTGGATAACCCACTTTTAACAGACCCTTGATCGCCCGGGGTGATTGACCACACTCAGGGCCATTACACCAGAGAACCAGCTTCTTGGCATTGCTGAAATCCCATTTCTCGGTTTTATCTCCGTCTCCCAGCAGACCAAGCTCTTCCAGTTTCAGGGAAATTGCACCCACATCGACTCTTGGTCGCGCACCGAAGAGCAGCAGTGCCTGTTCCATTTCAGCGGTCCCCGGTTTGCTCAATTGGGTAAAAGGAAGATTGATGGAGCCGGGAATCGTGCCACGATTAAACCACTCAGCCGTGCGTGCATCAA
>JAHRHW010000468.1 GCA_019100305.1 Candidatus Thiodiazotropha taylori
AGAGATTCTGTTGGCTGTCCAGCGCGATGCCGTCAGGGTAGGCGCCATTCAGATCGGCCCACACCCTGCGCCCGCTCAAACTGCCGTCAGTGGAGACGGTAAAGGCGCTGATGCGGGAGGCGAAAGTTTCTGCCACCAGCAGTGTCTTGCCATCCTGGCTCAAGGCGCAACCATTGGGAAAGATCAGCTGCTGCGCAGCCAGTTGCGGCTTGGCATCACGGTCTACCAGGATCAGTTCAGCGGGCGCCTGGGCCTCACCACCATGCAGGTCGAAACCGAAGTTACCAGCGTAGCAACGCCCCTGGGGGTCGACCAGCAGGTCGTTACAGTGAAAAGAGGCAAGCGCATGCAGGTCGGCATAGAGCGAAAGTTGGTGGTCGGTCAGGGCCAGAATCCGTCGCTTGGTCATGGAGACCACCAGCAGACGGCCGTCTGGTAGCCAGCCCAGGCCACCGGGCAGATCATCCAGTTCAGCAACGACATGCGACTCTCCCAGCAGATTGACCCTGACCACCTGTTGGGCGTGCTGATCGGTGAACCAGAGTTGCTTGTCGCGCCAACGGGGGGCTTCAGGGAACATCAATCGATCGAGCAGTACCTTAGTTTCCGCTTCACCGGCAGCGAGTCGCAGCCGCTTCATGATCTGATCGGCAATCGTATCGGCCGGTTGGTCTATCGACAGGGTGAGGGTGTTTGATGGAGGTTCCAGGTCATCGAACTGGCTCTGCAGCAGCTCCACTCTCATGAAGTGATCTGTCCGCTGTTTGAGGCGTGACAGGACCAGTTCATAGGATCCTTCAAGATAGACAAACTGTACCGTCTCAGGGGATCTCATCAACTGATCCCGATAGCGCTGTTTCAGCGCGGAGCAGGAGAGCACAGCGGAACGATCCATCTGCAGGTGTCTGTCGATGAGATTCGCCAGGCTGGCCAGCCAGGGTTGGCGGTCGTGATCGTTGAGTGGTTCTGCCGCAGCCATTTTTGCCCGGTTTTCAGCCGGGTGATAGTGGTCTCCCTCGATAAACCGCCAGCCTGTCTTCTCGGCAAGCAGCCGACCGACTGTGGATTTACCCGAACCGGTAACCCCCATCACGATGATAATCACTCGATACTCCTCCTTGCAGGTACCCTTGGCAGATCCTCCTCATCATAGCCGAGTGAGGCTCGCTCCACATCCGCATAAATAATGACCCTATAGGCGCGATCATTTTGATTTCAACGCAGAGCCTGTTTAGGGTGTCATTCATCAGTTGCCACTTCATCATCAGGAGGTAGATTCATGGAGTACGGCCCACGGCAGATCACCACCCCTTTTCGTCCCATACCGCTGGAGGTTCCGGAGGGTATGAAGCCCAATGAGTTTTTCAACAGTACTGAAAACCTCAACGACCTGGTGCACAACAACGGCCTGTTGATGAATCCGGAGAATCTGCTGCTCTATCGCAAGGCACTGGGCCACAGCACCGAGTTTGATACCTCGATCATCTACAACACCTCCAAGGTAATTCTGAATCCTCTGGGTCGACCGGTGCGGCGCACCCAGGTGCCCCAGGATGTGCGGCATGTCTGGAACCGGATGAACCAGATCATCATCGAATATATGCTGGAGGCCTATCCCGATCCTGCAGAGCATCTGTTGCTCGCCGGTGAAGCCAGTCTCGATGCCACCTGGCCACTGACCTCGCCGGGTGTGCCGAGTATCCGTATGCTGCACAACCATTTCATCAGCTTTCCGATGGCTCAGTTGAGGCAAGCGGAAATGGCCGACCCAAAGAACCCAAACCTTTCGGATGGCGGACAGCACAGTCTGTTTCAAGCCTATATGCGGGATGTCTATCGGGAGTTTTTCGACAGTGCGCTGGAGCTCAAGGTGCTGAAACCGATCAGCTCGGATGAATCGGGCATCAGTCTGACCGGCTATCCACAGGGGCTACCCTGTTGGGAGATTCGCGGTGGTGGCACGGCGCTGAAGAATATTCGCTTCTGGCATGAGTATGATGCCATCCTGGAAGGTTTTATCGATTTCTATCGGACCTTTTTCAGTCAGGTTTCGACCCGTAACGCGCCGATGCCAAGGGATGTCTACTATCCGGAGCAGGTCGAGAGCATGCTGCTTTTCAACAACGATTTTCTGGCGACGGCCAAGCGGGTCAGGGACCGTTGTATTGTCGATGCCAAGTACGCCAACTCGGTTCGCTGGCAGCCGGCTTTTAAACAGCTGATCTACAGAAACGAGGCAGGAAAACTGATTGTCACCATCAGTCAGAACTCGATTGGCAACGCGATCACCGAGCTGTTGGGTGTGGTGGTGAAACGGGTGCCCGATGCGGAGGCGTACGAAAAAGCAGAGCCGGCGCTGCTGGAGAGACTGCTTGAAGTGCGGCGTCGACTCATCGAGGCGGACCTGGGATCTGGAATCGCAACCGATTATTGGCCTGCCGAGTGATGTTTTGAAGTGTCCAGGTGATCAGGAGGCTTCCGGGCACAAGCTTACCTGGCCGGCATCACGACTCTGAGAACACTGAACAACAGGGCCGCGGCAACTACTACCGATGGTCCTGCAGGAGTGTCCCATTGCCAGGAGCCCGCCAGGCCCAGGATCACCGCGATGGCACCCATTAAGGCCGCCAGCAGCGCCATCTGCTCCGGTGTACGGCTGAGGCTTCTTGCCGCCGCTGCGGGGATG
>JAHRHW010000469.1 GCA_019100305.1 Candidatus Thiodiazotropha taylori
CCAAGGGACTACCACCGACTGCATATGCCGTTGGCTGGAAAACTGCGCAAAATGGTCCATGTCCCCGGACGACTGTTCAGTGTCAATGAGACTACCTGTCGGAAAGTGCCACGGCTGTTTGCCCGAAATGAGCGGGTTATCTGCCTGTTCGATACGGAGGCAGGCCCGATGGCGATGATCCTGGTCGGAGCAATCTTCGTATCGAGTATTGAAACCGTTTGGGCCGGTACGGTGACACCGGCCAACCAAAGGGTTTCCAGCTGGGATTACAACCAGCAACAGCAACCTGAGTCTGTCGACCTTGAGAAAGGGGAAGAGATGGGGCGTTTCAACATGGGCTCCACCGTCATCCTGCTGTTTGGCAAGGATGCGGTTGAGTGGTCTGAAACCTTTACCCCGGGATCACCGGTCAAGATGGGAAGAGCGATCGCCGATCTGACCTGATGACCCGGTTATGGGTGAAGCCGACTCAAGCACCCTGTTCGGGTTTGATCGCCTCGATGGTGGCAGAGACCACATAGTCTTCAACGCCACGCCCCGGCGCCCAATCCCGTATGAACGCCTTCGATTCATCCTTCGGCTGAATACGAATTGAGGTAAAACCCGCTTCATCGATCCACTCCTGCAAGGTTTCTATCAACGACGCGTTACCCATGCAGCCGGCAACCAGCTGCGGATCGTTGCGCATCTCTTCAGGCAGCTCGATGGTCGCCACCACATCGGAAATGGCCAGACGCCCACCCGGCTTAAGTATTCGAAAGGCTTCTCTGAAAACCCGCGCCTTATCAGGCGACAGATTGACCACACAGTTGGAGATGATCACATCAGCCGTGTTGTCAGCAATCGGTAGCGCTTCGATCTCACCCAGCCGGAACTCCACATTGGTGTAGTTGCCCTTTGCCGCGTTTCCGCGTGCTTTTGAGAGCATGTCGGGTGTCATATCAACGCCGATAACTGCCCCTTCGCTACCCACTTCCGCGGCCGCCAGGAAGCAATCGAAACCGCCGCCTGAACCCAGATCGACCACTGTTTCACCTGGCTGCAGCGCGGCGATGGCTTTTGGATTGCCGCAACCCAATCCCATATCCGCACCTTCGGGAACCACCTGAAGATCCGATTCGCTGTAACCCAGTCGGGTTGAAATCAGTGTATTGATCGCGGCATCGTCTGAGACACCGCAACAGCTCGACTCCACACCGCACCCGCTACCCTCGTTATTCGCAATGGCCACCTGGGCATAGGCAATACGTACCTGCTGACGATGGCTGTCTTCGCCAACTTCCACCTGAGGATCGGTAGTGCAGCAATCCGTATCACAACAATTTGTTTTATCAGTCATAATCCCTCCGGATTTTCAGCTGTTGATGTCAGCGTTGAAAAAATTACTGAGGCTATTCAAGGTCTCAGGGGCAATCCAGCAGACCACCCTTTTTCCCTGACGTTCCATTTCAATCAAGCCGGATCGATGCAGCTCTTTCAGGTGGTGAGACAGGGTGGATGACGCGATATCCAGCCCCTCACCCAGCTCGCCCACACTGAAGGCCATGGCCTGCTCCAGATCACACTGTGTGCCTGGCTGACAGCAGCTGCTCAAGCGCTTGAATATCATTAAACGGTGGGGGTTACCCAACGCCTTGAACATCTCCGTAAGCTGAATATCATCTATTTTATAGTTCGACATGTTTCGAACTATAGAACAGTTATCCGGGATAGGCAATAGCTAAATTACTCAAACGCTTTCCCGTTACCTACCCTTCCACCCACAGCGCTGGTGATAACAAAAAAGTCGGTCAGCCTGCTATGAAGCACTATCATTCGATCCGCAATTGGCAGTAGGATAGTTCTAAATTAACTAGGTTCATTAATCTCCAGTTGTACCAGCCATCACCACTCAATCACGCCAACCGGTCAAGTCATTGAACAAATCCAGAGTTATCGCTTTATTTACGCTGTTCATGACAATGGATGTCCAAGCCACAGAGGGCTCAACCATTGGTTTATTTGCCAATACCCGGCAGGATGTGGATTACCAGCTCAACACATTGGGCGCTTCCGCCTCACTGATCACCCCGGCAGGACTGTTCCACTGCAAGCCGGGGCTGCTGCGTGGTGAAACCCGAATCGATTCATTCAACAACATCGTTGGCATATCCGATGTCCGCAACGCAGAGTGGAAAGATTTCTCGGCACATGACCTGGAGTGCCGTTACGGCGCAAAGTGGCAAGGTTTTGGAGGAAGCTTCAAAGCAGGCATCGGTCTGCGTGACTATCTTGGTAAAACAGATGATGAACCGGGCGGTAAACATATCAGCATTGAAGGTGCAGGTGCTCTGATTGCCTATGATAGCGACCATTTAGACGCCAATTTATCCTGGCAACGGGCTGTCCACGACTACACCCTCCAGAATCAATCCTCTTTTATCGACTACAACAGTCTGATCGACTTTGCTGAAAACACCACAGAAGCGACCGTTCAATACCGACATCTCTATCTCCACGCTACGCATCTCAGTGGCAGCAAGGATAATGTCTATACCACCCCGATCTTTCCCGCTAACAGCTTCGAGTTCGATCATACAGATTTCGCGCTAGGGATTGCGCTGACACCGGAATCCGATGGATTGACATTGATCGCTCCGGTGCTCGGCAGTGGTTCCTATCGGGGCTCATTCAATCCATTGGAGG
>JAHRHW010000470.1 GCA_019100305.1 Candidatus Thiodiazotropha taylori
ATATGGTCACTGTGGCCTATTTGCATGGTTTATTGATTTTTCTTTATATACCCAATGATTCTTACGAGCGGTGGTGAGTTGTTCACTATGTGTGGTTCTAGAGCATCATGCCCAGCAGAAAGAGTGGATGCTCTGCATTGTGTCTTTGCCGTGGTAAGGCGTCAAGGGATTGATGCAAGATTAGCTGAAGAGATCAAACCGGCATTCAACTCATTTATATAACCTGACCAATGAAAATGCCCTGTCTGTAGCCAGACAGGGCTTTTTAACATTACTGAGAGCAGTTAACTGTTAATCGTTTACAATCACGAATCCACTGGTCGTGGTGCCACCAGGCGTGGTTACTTTAACTGTCAGAATTCCGGTCTCATCGCCTGGATTTCTATTTTCAGTCGGAGTAAGTGCTACCCGATAGTCAACCACACCGGCTTGAGAGGCCAATCGGGCATTCGCATTCGTACTCGGTACAATAAAACTGCCTCCAGTCTCGATACTACCGTTGGTAGTCGTAAAGTTAACCGTTGTACCAGCCGGCATTACCTGTCCGGTGACTGCGCCCCTAACAGTAAAGGTGTATGTTGAAATTCCTGCTGGCAGATCAATCTCCAGAAAACCGGAAGCCACATCTACATCTGCACCATCCAATAGAATTACAGGAAAGGACTCAGACATCACCAGTACCAGGCTATCCCGAACATTGATGTTCTTCTCGGCACTGCATGAGACGACAGAGACCGGGGTTACACCGAAACAGACACCAGGATCATCCCCGGAAGCAACTGCGGATTGCGCTTCAGCAACAGCAGCGGCATCACAACAGAGCGCGCCATTGTAATCAGGATCCACACCAACATCGTCATAGGTATTATTGTTGTTGAAATCCACAAACTCTTCCGCTACGGGATCACGAACACCATCTTCATTGTCATCACGGAATGCCTCAGGGATATCGGCAAAGGGGGTATCACCCGAGTCCAATACACCATTACCATTTGCATCAACAAATGACTCTTCACCCAGCATGGTGGCAAGAATCGTTACCCGTCCCATTCCACCAGGCAGCAGATCTTCCCAGGGCCTTGGATTGGAACTCGTCCAGACCACGCTACAGGAACCATCATCAATCTGGCATTGTGACTGTATCTGGCCACCCTCAGTGGTGAAATAGACAGCCGTACCATCCGGTACAGGGTTGTTGAAATGGTCCGAAGCATGCACTGTGAACTCAACTTCGGTGCCATCGAGATTCAGTCCTTCACAGTTCAGAATTTCTGCGCTCAGAGAGATACTGTTCTGATCTGAAACACCAGTGGATATAACCAGACCGTCAGACTGCGTTGAGATCAATGGATTGGATTCCAACGCGGCGGTCACCCTGACGGTAGTCGGTACAGTGCCCGATTTAACATCCGTTCTGACGATTCCGTCGATATCACTGGTTGCTTTGATTGAACCCGGGGGAATGGCAACCCCACCGATATCCGTATTCAAAGAGAAGTTGACTACCTGCTGGGAAACCGGATTGCCGTTGGTATCCAATACCTGGAAAGAAACCTTGGAGACCTCAGTCAGACCTACGCCACGCAGACCAATAACGGACGGTTCTGCCGAAACAAACTGCATGGAACCGATCTCTGCCGGTTGAATACTAACCGTTCCCGTTGCAGTAGTCGTATTTCCATTCACTGTGGAGGTCGCACGAATCGTGTCAGAACCGGAACAGCCCTGTGCAATATAAGTCGCCGTCACAACACCATCTGAAGTATTCACGGATGAGTCGATAGTAGCCAATCCGGAAGCCAGGCAGTCGGTAGTGAAGGTGACGGTAGCGCTATCCTGATAGAGATTTCCATCAACATCGGCCAAGGTGGCCCTGACTGAGGTCTGTCCACCGGCAGAGAGGGAGGTAACTGCAATATTCAGCTCACCAATTTCGAAGGAGGATCCTGAGCCGTTACCAAGGAATATGGTTGCCCCGGCGGTTCCCGCATCATCAATGGTGTCACCGGTCCCGGTTGTTCCGCCACTACTATCCCAAGGGGTCTCTGCATCACCACCACCGCAGGCGACGAGCGCTAACATAAGAATAAAAGGGGTAGCTAAACGGGCTAAACCTGACATGGCAAACTCCAAAATCCCATACGAAACAGTCCATTAAGTGAGGAAACTTAGACTAATTTCTTAATAGTATACAATCACTCGGCTAATGCAAGGGATTATAAGCAATGAAATGGCTATTTTTTCACTCCAATACCAACCCGCGTCACGCTTTAGCATTAATAGCGGCAAGCCACTCTACACCACTCAATCCTCAACTTCTACTGAGTAGCGGCAGCATCGTTTGCCGCTTTAGGAAAATCTGCTGGGCGAATAGGCAAAACATGACTGAGTTCCTGAAATAGCTACAGATTACTCACAGGCAACCCATCTCAGTAAGCTAAACGGTCAGTCGCTCGACGACCTCCCCCTCAATCAGGTGGCGCTGCAAGATCTCATCAATATCGTCACGATCCACGAAGGTATACCAGACCGCCTCCGGGTAGATCACCAGAACCGGCCCAAGGTCGCAGCGGTCAAAACAGCCTGCGGTGGTGACCCTTACCCCGCCCGGTCCGGTCAAACCCAGCTCCTTAACCCGGCCTTTCAGGTAGTCACGCATGGCCTTGCTGCCATGAACTCCGCAG
>JAHRHW010000471.1 GCA_019100305.1 Candidatus Thiodiazotropha taylori
ACTGGCCAGAGTGGATGCGATCACCTCGAGTATCAAACGCTATATGGTGATCAAAACCTCGACCAGTCTGTTGACCGGTATTCTGGTTGCCACGCTGCTGGCCCTGTTGGGTGTGGATTATCCTCTGTTGTGGGGAACCCTGGCTTTTCTGTTCAACTATGTTCCCAATATCGGTTCCATCATCGCTGCGGTTCCTGCTGTGCTGCTGGCACTGATTCAGCTCGGGCCGCAGATGGCGCTCTGGACAGCGGTGGGATACCTGGTCATCAACAGCGTGGTTGGCAACGGTATTGAGCCTCGCTTCATGGGCAAGGGTCTCGGCCTGTCGCCCCTGATCGTGTTCATCTCTTTGGTCTTCTGGGGCTGGATATTGGGGCCAGTGGGAATGTTCCTCTCTGTTCCCCTCACCATGACGATGAAGATTGTTCTCGACAGCAATCCGGATACCCGCAATTACGCTGCGATGCTGGGTTGACTGCGGTTAGCAACGAAAAATCCAAAGCTGAAACAGGCACATTGGATTAACACCGTGTGTCGGTTTTCTTAACAGTTACTACCGTCAGCATCAGCAAAAAAAGGAATATCTCCACCACTTCAATCGGTTAGAGGCTTTGGCATGGGACATGCATTTCCATGTATCAAAATAGCGTTAGCCAAAGGCCATGAAAAGAGTCATCACAACCACCGTACTGATCGGCGCCCTCTGCAGTAGCATGATGAGCCAGGCATTGCCGATCCATCGTGGTGAGGCTGGGCCTGATATCGTTAGCCGAACCGGCTGGGAAGGCGTAAACCCGAGCGAATCCCATGAGGTGAAAAATCCGACCAGTGAATTCCATGTCACTGTGCCTGAGCCGAGCACTCTGGCACTGCTTGGGTTGGGCATGATCTGGATTGGAACAAGAAGATTTATAAGCCGAAGAAAAAAATAGTCTGAAACTGTTTCATGTTGAAAGTTCTCCTCCTTCTTTAGAACTCCATCATTGGCCGCCTCCCCGGGCGGCTTTTTTTACCGATAGTGGTTTTGAAATGCCTGAGGTTTCGAGCGATGGGCTGGCGGACAGCCCTGAGGCTGTCCACCAGTTTTATTCAATCGCGAATGACGATTTCAACCCGGCGGTTTTTCAAGCGGCCGGCTGCGGTGGTGTTATCGGTAATCGGGGTGGATTCACCCAGTCCGAGGGTGTCGATTCTGGAGGCGTCCACACCAACCTGAACCAGCGCTTCCTTGACAGAAAGTGCTCGTCGTTCCGAGAGATCGAGATTGTACTCATCGGTGCCCACATTGTCGGTATGGCCCTCGATTAGCACGGTCTTTTCCGGATACTCACCGAGAAACGAGGCCAGTTTGTCGATGGTGCTCATGGCACCGGGAAGCAGATCGGTTTTTCCCGATGAGAAGAGTACGTCACCCAGGGTCATAACCATGCCACGTTCCGTCTTCAGGGCCTGCAACTCTTCAAGCTCACGACGCAGTGCCTCGGCCTTGGCCAGTGCCTGCTCCCGTTCCATCAGTGCGGCCTCCTTGTCACGAAGCGCTTCGGCTTTGGCCTGCTGTTCGAGCTGGATTTCAATCTCCCTCGATTTCAGGCGCTCCTTGTTTTTCACTTCACCCAACTCCTGGAGTCTGTCGTTTGCCGACTTGCGGGCTGAGATCGCCCGGGCGGTCTCGACTCGGGTGGATCCGACGTAGGCGAGAGAGTTCATATCCTCTTCGTTGTCGGCAACCGCGGCGCGCGCCAAAGCCTGTTCAGCTCTCTCCAGCTCAGCTGGAGCATGGCGCAGAATATCTTCATTCTGTTTTGCTTCGGCGTAGGCTTGCTCTGCGTCTAACAGGGCTTGGCTTTTCTGAGTAGAACTGCAGGCGATGAGTAACAGGGCGAGTGCAGCGAAGATTGTCAAACGGTTAGCTATGCGGGACATGGTGTGTTCTCCATCTGAATCTGATTATGTGTGGGGCTGTCACTGCCTTTTTCTGGCACGCATGATCTCTTCTCGCAGCACTTTGATGCTGTTTTCGAGTTCGCTTACGGCTCTGTCCGCTTCCGCCTTGGCGGTAATGGCCTTGGCCAGTTCCGCGTCTGCCTGGGCCTCTTCTGCAAGCCTTTTTGCTGATTCGTAGTTCTCTTTGGCCAACTCCTGTTTGGCCTGCTTTATCTTCTGCCTGGCCCGATCCATGCGTACTGGTGCATGTTTGGTGGCATCTTCATTCTCCGCCGCATTCAAAGCGGTCTCCGCTGCAGACATCTCCGCGACAGGCTTTGGCGCTGAGCTGCATCCAGGCAATGCGATGAACATCATAGTAAGGATTGCGGGTAGAGCGAGTGCCCGCCAATGTGGTTTTACAGAGTTCAGCATGATGTTATTCCTTCTGTTTGAACCGGCAATTGTGGAATTTATAGTGCGTTTGGTGCCGTCTCCCGAAAAGCCATCCGCTCTCAGTGAGACAAAACACTCAGCGTCGATTATTCGAGGCTTTGTCTGATCCGTCAACCAAGCATTGGCTTTACGACAGCAGACTCAGCTTCGTTGATGAGTGAGGATAACTCAGATCTGTGTGATCGTAGAGGCTTAAAGGTCGTAATTTGACGATTTATAACGATTCTGCGCTGTAGGGCCTGTTAACAGGAGAGGCCCATCGGTGCCCTCAAGAGCTGCTGATGGGCCATTATGAACACGAG
>JAHRHW010000472.1 GCA_019100305.1 Candidatus Thiodiazotropha taylori
CGCTGGGTGAAACCCTATTGGCTGCCGCCGCAGGCTCGCTGATTGGTGGTATGCTGGCCAACCGATTGGCCGGTAACAACAATTTTCAGCGCACGCAACAGCAGTATGGCGGAGGCCGTCCTACCAGTACAATCTCGCAGCCCTATAACAAGACGGCAAAAAGTCAGCCCAAGAGTGGCTTTTTCGGTGGTAATAAATCAGGCAGCAGCAGTTCCAGCAGCCGATTCAACTCCTTTGGCGGCTGATTCATGGTCGATACTCTGAAGGTTGAGCCCCTCAGTAAAGGGGTCATGGAAGAGATCGGCATGAGCTGGCATACCGATGCGGATGGCAGCGACTATATCGTCAGTGATCTGGTTCAATTGAGTGAAGCAGAAGCGGAGGCCTACTACCAAGCTGCAAATACTCTTTATGATATGTATGTGGAGGGAGCCCAGTACGTCATAGACAATCAGCTCTACTATGAGTTGGGTATACCCGCTAATCTTGTCGGGCTGATTGAGAACAGCTGGGATCGGGATGACTGGCATCTCTACGGGCGTTTCGATCTGGCCGGGGGACTCGATGGTCAGCCCATCAAATTAATCGAATTCAACGCTGATACCCCAACCAGCCTGTTCGAAACAGCGATTATTCAGTGGGCAATTCTGAAGGCGAATGGCATGGACGAGGCCCGCCAGTTCAACAATTTGCATGAGATGTTGAAAGAGAACTTCCGGCGTCTGATCAGCGGTGACGATGCCGATTTCGATTTTGCATGCCGCTACAATGGGGAAAAGCTGCTCTTTTCCAGTATCAGCGATCTGCCGGAGGATGAGCGTACAACCCGCTATCTTCAGCAGGCAGCACACGAGGCAGGCTTTTTTACCGACTTCTGCTACCTGAATGAAGCGGGCTTTAGCCGTGACGAAGGTGTGTTCAACAAGGATGGCCAGCTGGCTGACTTCTGGTTCAAACTCTTTCCCTGGGAGGATATCGCCGAGCAGGAGCTAGAGCTAACCCGGATGCTTGAGCAGAGTGCAAAGCAGGGGGGAACCCGCATTATCAATCCGCCCTACACACTTCTGTTTCAGAGTAAGGGGATGATGAAGATCCTGTATGATCTCTTTCCCAACTCACCCCACCTGCTGCCCACCGCATTCGAGCCTCTGGCCGGTGTGGCTCAGGTCGAAAAGAAGTTGTTTGGTCGCGAAGGTGCCAACATGCGCATCCTGGATGCCGGCGGGCAACTGATTCAGCAGAGCGGTGGTCCTTACGATTTCCATAAAAACATCTATCAGGAGTGGGTTGATTTCCCCAAGGACCGTGTTGGGCAAAACTATCAGGCCGGTGTTTTCTATGTTTGGGAGGCCTGTGGCCTGGGCTTTCGCCGTGGCGGCAAGATTCTTGACGATATGAGTAAGTTCGTGGGCCATGTGATCATTGAAGAGGAGCCGCTACAGCTTGGTTCTCCTATCTCTTAACCTAAACAAGGCGTGTTAACCGGGATCGAATCTCTCTGTTTTTGTCTGTCTGGTTGAGTGTCGAAGCCTATCGCAACCATCCGGCTGTGGCGTTGTCTGCAATGGAGACCAAAGGGCTTGCCAAACATGCCCGGATTCCGACACAACGACCTGTGAAAAAGCCCTAAGCCCGCCACCGACTCTGTCACCTGCAGCCGAAGCGTGGGTTCCTCGCACGCTTCGGTCTGAAACCTGTTGGCGTGTTTAGCCCCCACTTGCACTGTGCTGTGGCTGATTGGTGTGGGGTAGGGGGCTCAGACAGCCGCACCCTCTTCCTTGCTCGCAAGAATCCCCGGCGCTTGATTGCAGAAGCAGCTTTGAGGATTGGTGGGGTATATCAGAATTCATGATATGAAATCACGAATTATCATTTTTCATAAAATAGATTCTCTTCCATACTCCTTTGCAATACTTTTCACAACTAGCCACAGGAGATTGAGATCATGGTTCATACAGCCGTAGACCAATCCGCCAACGTACAACCACTGATCCGCTTTGATGAGGATGGTTTCCTGATCGATCAGCAGCTCTGGAACGAGGAGCTGGCTCGTGATCTGGCCCATCAGGAAGGAGTGGATCATCTGGGTGAGCAACATTGGCACATCATTCATCACATCCGTGAACGCTACCTGAGTCTCGGGGCGTTGCCGAATATGCGTCTGGTCTGCCGGGCAACCGGTATACCGAGGCATAAGGTCCATCATCTGTTCGGCAGCTGCCTGAGCATCTGGCGAATCGCCGGTCTGCCTGATCCCGGTGAAGAGGCGAAAAGCTATTTCAGTTGATCTGTTGTATTCAGTCCGCAAACGAACGCAAATATGATTTGCGACGCTTTTTAACTGATTGCCTGGACTGAGTCTGGTTGCTTCGTACGCTGGTTGATTCTCGACCCCGGCGTCTGCTGCACGGCTGTCCAGGAAAAACAGTATGTCTGTGTTTAATCCAAGCGTAATTGGTGGGGTATGGCCCCACCAGTTAGGATTTGTGCAGGCGCCATTCAGGTCTGTTTGGCGCGATTGTGATTTGCGCGCTATCTCTGCTTGAATCCAGTATCACAGGATATGCGTCTATTCGCTTTCATTGGCGGATGTTACAAACATCAGCTTCGGTTACGCGCCTGAAGCAGGGCCTGGTACTCATCCGGGGCAAGGATCTGTCGCAGATCGAT
>JAHRHW010000473.1 GCA_019100305.1 Candidatus Thiodiazotropha taylori
CAGCAGTGCTTTTTCCATTTCAGCGGTCCCCGGCTTGCTCAATTGCGTAAAAGGAAGGTTGATCGAGCCGGGTATCGTGCCACGATTAAACCACTCAGCCGTGCGTGCATCAATTAACAGGCCGGTTTTATCTCTCAGCTCTCCCTCCATGAAATCAAACAGCTCTATCTCACCAATGGTGGTAACCCGAGGATCGACCTGCATCGGTTGCAAGCAAAACGGTGGGCACTTGCGTGCTGTTTTTGCGTAGTAGCCTTTGAGCTGATAGTCGGGATCCTGTATCCGCTGAACCCGAATGGATCGACCTTCATGTATAACAAAAGTGTATGGTTTCTCAGACGACAGCTTGACTGTAAGCTCGTCTCCCTGTTTGGCTTCAGCCGTCTCATCGGCAACGGCCACCAGCGGCGATAGCATCAGTAGGATTCGACATATCAGGTTAACACAGCGATTCATCACGTTACCTTCGGGCTAAAAATTGATCGGACGTTGGGGACATGGTGTGGTTCTTGCAAATTTTCCGAGCCGATAGCATACCTATTGATTTAAAAATCGATTCATAATTTTCTGTCTGATTTCATCGATCGAGGCACCACCCTTATACTCCTCATAAACCTCTTCCCTGGCCCGCCTGGGGAGTTTTTTGTAGAAGGTGTAGCTACCCAGATAGCGCGATTTCAAATCCTCTTCGAACGCAACTTGAGCTGCACCCTCGTCCGCTAAGCCGTCCTGGTTTGATTCCGCCTCTCCCTGTGTCGGTAATTTGGAATCTATCTTACTGGCCTCTGCAGATATCTCCGACAGATAATCGTCGTCCTGTGCGACCGCAGGTTGTGCCAGCAGGCCGAGCATAGACAGAAAAATCGCCGGATATCTCAAGCTTGCACAGTTCATTTTTCCGAAACCGGTGGTTTGTGCCGCCATGGCAACACACCTCTCTAATAATCAGCAATGATTGACAACACTGCGCAAGTTTTAATTTTTCTTATGTGCAGCGGCTCTCCTCCCTTTCGGTCAAATCCATAACCCTTTGCAGTGTTCGATACTGTCGACCATTTCCGCGGTCCGTTCAGATCAGCTTAAACTGCGGCCTGCATTGCCCCCCAGCCAATCGGAACGAGCTGTTAACCCGGCGTTAAGACTACACCGCCTCAGGCCCTCATCCTGAAATCATCAAACAGTATGGAACACTACGCTAAATCTACCCCACAAAATAGCAAGACAACCTGTCCGCATCAAGAATATACTTCCCAATTCATAAACTTAGGGAGCGAATTTAGCTGTTCCTCACAACATGTAAGTCCTTCTAGCGGCAAACCATTGAAAAACTTAAGGAGCTTGATTAACAATCCCCCCCAGCAAATAATGCGAGATAGACTTTTGCAGCGGACAAATAGACTCAAATGACGATTCAGCTTGGCGTGGTGATGGACCCCATAGAGACCATCAAGACATATAAAGACAGCACCTTCGCCATGTTGCTGGCGGCTCAACGTCGTGGCTGGCAGATCCACTATCTGCAACAGCAGGATCTCTCGCTTCAGGATGGGGTCTGTTGGGCGGAGTCCCGCCATCTGCAGGTAACTGACAATGCTGAAAACTGGTTTGAGTATGGCCAGCGTCAGCGATTCCCCCTGCATCAGCTGGATGTGGTACTGATGCGTAAAGACCCTCCCTTCGACATGGAGTACATCTACACCACCTATCTGTTGGAGCAGGCCGAGTCGCAAGGCTGCCTGATGGTCAACCGGCCAAGCAGCCTGCGGGATGCCAATGAGAAGCTGTTTACCGCCTATTTCCCGGAATGCACACCGGCTACGCTGGTCAGCCGCAATGAGGCGGAGATCAGGGAGTTTCATCGACAGCACAGGGACATCATCATGAAACCGCTGGGCGGCATGGGTGGCGCCTCGATCTTCCGCATCACCGAGCAGGATGCCAATCTCGGGGTGATTATCGAAACGTTGACCCAGCACGGCAGCCAATTCGCCATGGCGCAACGCTTTATCCCAGAGATCAGCAAAGGGGATAAGCGCATCCTGATGGTCGATGGGGAACCGGTTCCCTATGCGCTGGCTAGAATTCCAGCGGCCGGCGAGACCCGGGGTAACCTGGCGGCCGGCGGCCGGGGTGAAGGGGTGCCCCTGTCCGAACGGGACTTCTGGATTTCGCACCAGGTCGCCCCGCAACTCAAACAACGGGGCATTCTGTTTGCCGGACTGGATGTGATCGGTGACTACCTGACGGAAATCAATGTCACCAGTCCCACCTGTATTCGGGAACTGGATAAGCTTTACGATCTGGATATCGCCTCAGATCTGATGGATGCGATAGCGTCTAAACTGAATCAATGATCTCCACCCATAATCAAAATGACATTCTGGGCATCGGTCTGTTTGTTGCCACGGCGCTGCACGCCTTTGTCATACTTGGCATCACCTTCAAACCGTTTGACCCGAGCAAACCCGAATACCAACAGCAGAGTCTTGAGGTCATGGTGGTTCGGCAACCGAAGCAGCAGCCGGAAGAGGATGAGCAGGCAGACTACCTGGCGCAGGTTGCACAGAGCGGCGGCGGAGAAAAAAGGCTGCAGGAGAAGCCGCAAACACCTGAACCCCCGGCACCACCCC
>JAHRHW010000063.1 GCA_019100305.1 Candidatus Thiodiazotropha taylori
AGCGGATCGCCGATGGTATCGAACTGGCCAGGCAGACCCTTACCTCAGGCAAGGCAGCTGAGACCGTGCAAAAATTACAAGGTTGCTGATCGGGCACTTTATGTCACTGCAACCTACCCTGCCCCGCAACAGCGGGGCAGGGTAGGTTGCACGTCAGTCGATGAGTTTGATGGTGGTCTTTTTTCTCGCAAACTGTATGGCTGGGCCGTTACCTGAGACCTGGTAGATCTCTTGCAGCGCTTCACCCCAGTGCTGAGGATTGGAGGTCATCGAGCCGGTGCTCGGCAGATCACGGGCATGGCCGCCGTTGCTGACCGTGGGTTCGGTGTCCTGGTGGGCGAGGAATTCCACATAGTGGTTGCTGAAGGTCTTATACATCAGCTTCGCTTCCACCTTGATATCCCCTTTGGCATTAGCGGGGACGGTGAAATGGTACTCCCGCTCGGCCCAATTCTGCCCATCCGCATACTCATCCTCCGGGATGATGAAGGCACCCTGGGCCATATAGGCAGCCTTATTGAAGCCTTGTGGTGGGATTCGGTTGTCTTTCACCACCTTGTTCAGCAGGGCGAAATGGAACTCCTTCTCGTGCTCACTGACCACGCCGTTGTTATCCTCGTCGAGCAGGTCCCCGTAACCTTCAGCCAGGGCTTTTACCTCGAAGATATCATCCGGATTGGCAACCACTACCTCGCCGCTGGCCGGATCGACTTTACCATCTTCCAGAATCACACCCTTCTTGGTCCAGATCTTGACGTGTAACCACATTTGTCGGCCTTCACCATATCCGGTTGGCAGTTTGTGGCCGGTCTTATTAGTGATTTTGAACTTGATGCTGCCGGATTGTCCCGGGCGAAGTCTTCTGGATTTATTCACCACGCTGATTTTAGCGGTTGCACCATCGACAAAATCGAGATTGTCCAGTACGCGGGCATCCAGCGCAGCCTGGCGTGAGGCTGGAACAGCATAGCCAAGATCACTCCAGGTCTGATCGATGGGGCCCCAGAGACGCTCGAGGTGTGAGAGCATCCAGGTCTGAGCACCGGCAAAACGCATCGGACGGTGGCAGTCCTGGCAGCGGCCATTTCTCTTGTTGGGGAAGGCACTGTTGTACCACTCGGTATAGGTACGCTCGATGGGGTGAGGCATGTCGGCCGGTACCCCGTCCCCATCCGGGTCGGTCAGTGTCTTCAGGAAAGGGTTGGTCACTTCGTGGCAGGAGCCACACAGGGCGCTCTCACGCTGGAAAGGGTCCATAACCCGTGGCTCATCCCGCTCGGTATCGCTGAAGGGCTCGTGTTGAGTGACGAAATACCCGCCGTTACCCGCTGCCTTGACGCCGCTGGCATCCTTCTGATTGTCGATCATGCGATGACAGACATCACAGCTGATACCATCCATGTGGCCTTCCGAGTCGATGCCGTGGAGTGGATCTGGTGCTTGGGAGCTGGTTGGTGAGAACTGCTCAAAGCTCGCACCCCAGAAATCCCCCCGCAGATGGGGATTTTCAGCGGTTGCCGGTTCGGAGAAGCCTTCCAGCCAACCGGCGGGTGAGTGACAGCGCAGACAGAAGTCACCGACAACAGCCTGTTCACTCTCCCCTTTGTCGAGCAGTTCCAGGGCGGTTGAAAAACCCAGATCGGTGAGTGGCGGAATATCACCGCCCAGATTCACATGTTCCAGTAGATTGATGAAATCCCGGTTGGCGATATTGAGCGCCGCGTAGAAAGCAGGGTCTCTGGCGGCCTGGGCCATGATGCCACCCGCCCAGTCATCGTGTTCTGCGCCGGGAAAGCGGGCGGGGTTCCTGAAGCCGTCAATGATCGGATCAAGAATCTGGCCATCCAGATTGACTCCGGAGGCTGCCCCTCTGGGTTGAGTTGAGTCTGTCTCGGTAATGCTGGTCGCGAATGACAGGCTGACGTGAAGCATGAGTGCGGTAAAGACCACACCCAGTGAATTTCGGGTAATCATAACCAATCCTCAGTTCAACGTTGCAGTTCCTTAGCTTTCGATTACACAAACCCTTACGAAAACTAATGAATTAAAGTATTTCTCAAGGGTTTCTAAGAGGAAGGTAGGTGCACTACTACCCAGGCGGTGGGGATTCGGTTGAATTGCCGATAGGGTTAACCCTTGTAAAGGTAAGGTAAACGGTAGCTTGAGGCGTGGGATCGCGTTTCGACTGAGATGTCGACTCCTGGATATGGTCAGGCAGGTGCGGCTCAACCGCACCTGCCAAAATCATAAACCGTCCGATTAATCCTGCAGCTCCTCAAGCAGTTGATAGATCTTTAAAAGTAACTCCTGAGCGGCACTGTCATAGGGATCGAAGCTGCCATTGGCACACAGGGTGATCACCGTATCCTTCTCCTGGAAGTAGAGCATTTCCGCCTGGTAGCCGGGATCTTTGCCACTGTGGCTGTAGATGACCTCGTCGCTACCGGCAATCGGGGTGATGCTGATGCCCAATCCATAGTTGGAGGCGGGTGTGCCGAGCATCGAGGGTTGCAGCATCTCAGCCCGCATGGCGTCGTTCAGCACAAGGTCACTGCGTAAGATACCCCGAATAAAATCGGCCAGGTCATCCGCCGTGGTCTGAATGCCGCCGTCCGCCAGACCGAAGTGGCTATACCAGGGATAGACATCGAAGGCCTGCCCTTCGTCATCCACATAGCCGTGTACCAGTCCTGGGATACCTTCTGCCTCATGGCCCTGCAGAGTGTTTTCAAGCCCCAGGGGTTCAATGATGCGGTTGCGTATTTCGCTCTGCAGGCTGGCGCCGGATGCACGCTCAATGATCAGTGCGGCGAGAATATAGTTGGAGTTGGAATAGCTGTAGTTGCTGCCAGGCTCAAAGTGCAGTGGCTGGTCGAGAAAGTAGGGTAGCGCATCCGCCTGCTGCCAGTGGCGGGTCGGGCCTGAAGCAAAGAAGTCGTTATCCCAGGCATCGCTGTCGTTCTGGAAGTCGAACAGGCCTGTGGTGTGGTTGAGCAGCATCCGGAGAGTCATCTGATCACCCGAGGGAATGCGGTCGGCAATCTCTGCGGGTAACCAATCGGTAATCCGGTCGTCAAGGCCGACCAGTCCCTCCGAGGCCATCTGCACCAGGGTGGCTGCAACAAAGGTCTTGCCCACACTGGCCACATAGAAGCGGTGCTCGACGGTTGCCTCTTCCATGGTCTCCAGGTCACTCATTCCGGCACTCCCGGAAAAGTCGATGTTGCGGCCGGCGACACGCACAGAGACGCCTGGCAATCCTTTACTGACGGCCTCTTCAAGGGCGTCCTGGAACTGCTCGTTGGCTGTAGCGTCATCACTGTTGTTTGAGTTGCAGCCTGTCAGCAGGCTCATACCGAACAGGGCTGAAGTGAGGATTACAGGCCAGAATTGTTTGAGACATTTCATTGTTTCTACTCCCGATGGAAATCTATTGGTTTGCTTGGACAGCGTTTGCTGTTGCAGGGAATAGTGGCTTGAAACGGCTGGTTTATCGTCCGCGCGTGTAAGTCCGGACGAATTAAAAGATCAATTTAATCAGTAGGTTGCCTGGTGTTGGTTTGGTTGCTGGCAGATTTTCGATATTCGCTGGGAGTTTGTCCTGTGTGACGTTTGAAAGCGGTATAAAACGCCGACTTGGAGTTGAATCCCGCATCCAGAGCGATCCCCAGGATATTCACCTGACCGGACTCAGCGGTGAGGTGGTGCTGGGCCTCTTCGACCCGGTAGCGGTTGATGAAATCAAAGAAGTTACATCCCGCCTGTTCATTGATCACCTGAGAGAGGTAGTTGGGCGAGATGCTGAGTTGCGTGGCCAGTTGTGGCAGGGTCAGTTTGCTGTCGAGGAATGTGCGCTTTTCATCCATATGGTTTTGCAGCTCCCCATAAAGCAGTTGGCTGGTCTCGCTGTCCAGGGCTGATCGTTGATACTTGGCATGAGATTTCGATGAGTCCGTATCGCTCAGCTTTGTATCAGCGTGATCGGTTTGAGTATCCATCGATTGAGTGTCGATTGGAGGTTGCGACCGATCCTGTTGAGTAAAGATCGCAGGTTGTCGCAAACCCATGTAGCCCATGCTGTAGATCACCAGGACAATCAACAGAAAGTGGATGCCGATGACCTCTTCTGGGAATGCGAGCAGATCAGCCAGAAAGACATCTGCCAGGTAGAACAGATAGAGGGCTACCAGGGCCAGCAGCAGGTTTCTCAACCAGGCCAGGTTGATCTTTTCCAGGAAGGAGAACTGATCCTCAATCGAGTTCTGATGCTGCAATAACCGTTTGATGGAGAGCCCCAGATAGAGTGCCATCTGCAGGATTGATAGCACTCCCACCAGAATCATCGCAGATGCGGCCCAGAGTATCTCGCTCTCCTGCGGTTCCTCCTGGCTGTTGAGCAGGCTCTGCAGTTGCTGCTGATCGAGCAGCATCAGTGGAATCAGGATCGCAAATCCAAAAAGGAAGGGCAGGAAGTGTCGCCACTGCCGCAGAGTAAAGTGAAACCCAGATCTTGCAGTCAAAGCTGTGACGTAGAGATAAGTAAGTGGTCCAAAAAGAAAATCGATGTTGGTGTCGATGACCAGCAGCCGGGGATAGCTGGTGATATACCCGGACTGATGGAGAAACGCCATCCACAGATCGATGGAGAAAGTCAGGGTCAACATAGCCAGCAGGCGGTGAGCCACTGGCAGACCGCTTTTGGCATTGATCAGAGCCAGGGCGAGAAACATACCCTGTACGGCACCAAGCAACATGATGGCCGAATAGAGGTCGATTTCAGGTTGCATGGGGCTCAGAGGGGGCTGACCTAAAACGAATCCAATTGAAGACTAAATTAGCAGCAAAACAGGTCGTAAATCCATACCAGTAACAGAATCAATACCGATAGGCCGGCAAGATTGGCCAACCATAACCAGAATTTGTCCATAGGTTCTCTCCTTCGGTTAATCTGTTGGGAATTGTGGCGGCTGGCCATCGGAGAGTCGTCTCTGCCTGTAAGTCCGGACACTCATCACGAAGAGGCGCAGTGCAGGTTAAGACGGTACAATTGTGGTTTGTCTTTTATGGGATCTGATTGCATGGTTTGGATCGTTAGAATGCTGCTGTTGGGATTGTTGGTAATCCTGTCCGGCTGCGACAATGGGCCGCAGGATCACCGCCAGACTCTGCTGGTGTTTGGCACTCTGCTGGATATCCAGGCCTATACCGATCAGCCGGAGCTGTTCAATGAGGCGGTCATGGAGCTGGATAAGACCTTTCAAAAGATGCATCGGGAGTGGCATGCCTGGAAGGGAGAGGGTGAGCTGATCCGTCTGAATCGCGCGCTGGCCGAAGGGAAGTCTCTGCAGGTATCGGCAGAGCTCGCTGGACTGCTACAGCGAGCCAGACAATATGCCGTCGACAGTGAACAGATGTTCAATCCGGCGATCGGCAGGTTGATCGCTCTGTGGGGGTTTCACAGCGACCAGCCGCCAGGTGGACCGCCGCCGCAGAAGCTTGAGATCGAGGCCTTGCTGAAGAGTAACCCAAACATGGAGGATCTCCGTTTTCAGGGGGGGCTGGTGAGTAGCACGAATCCCATGGTTGCCATGGATCTGGGTGCATTTGCCAAAGGCTACGCTTTGAATCTGGCCATCGATGAGCTGAAACGAATGGGGATTGGTAACGCGATTGTCAATGCGGGTGGTGATCTCTGTGTCTCTGGGCGGCATGGTGAAAGACCCTGGGTCATCGGCATTCGCCACCCCCTGGGAGAGGGGGTGATCGCCTCGCTTGGGGTGGCCGATGGGGAGTGTGTTCTGACCTCGGGAAACTATGAGCGCTACCGGGAGTTTGAGGGAGTCCGCTATGCACATATCATCGATCCGCGCAGTGGTTACCCGGTGGCCCATGTGGCCTCTGCAACCGTAATCAGTCACCAGGGTGGGTTGGCCGATGCGGCGGCCACAGCACTGAGTGTGGCGGGACCGGTCGATTGGCCGCGAATCGCCGCGAAGATGGGGTTAACACAAGTGATGCTGGTGGATGATCAGGGGAAGGTCTATCTGACACCGCAGATGCAGTCGAGGATCAGTTTCCAGCAGAAGGTCGATGAGGTGGTGGTTGGGGCTGAGACTTTCGATTGATTTTTTTTGTCCGCAAATGAACGCAAATCGGATTCGTGTTTGGGGATTGGACCCATACAGCGGTGTAGCCTTTCACTGCTGTTCCGCCAATTCACCATTAGCAGAATAGATGCAGAATAGCCCCGCTCTCCGCCGGTTTGGGATGCTGATTATTTGCGTCCAAGCACGGTTTGAAGAAATTGCGCCAGGCCTATCCGCATCAACATAACCATTAGCGTTTATTCGCGTTCATTGGCGAACAGAAATCAAATAGGACAACGCTCAATAACCTCGAACACCACTGAGGTGAGTCTGTTAAGATCTTCATCTTCGATAATGAAGGGTGGCATCAGGTAGACCAGTTTGCCGAAGGGACGTATCCAGACGCCGGCATCCACGAAGCATTGTTGAATATGTTTCATGTCGACCGGTTTTTTCAGCTCCACAACACCGATCGCACCCAGTACCCGAACCTCTTCCACCTGGGGTAGTTCCCGGCATGGGGCGAGTCCCTGTTGCAGCCGTTGCTCAATGTTCTTGATCCGCTCCTGCCAGGGAGAGTTCAATAGCAGGTCGATACTGGTCAGCGCCGCACGGCAGGCCAGTGGGTTGGCCATGAAGGTCGGGCCATGCATAAACAGTCCCGGCTCTCCCAGGCTGATGGTTTGGCTGACCTCCTCAGTCGTAAGGGTGGCGGCCAGGCTCATATAACCACCGGTAAGGGATTTGCCGACACACATGATGTCCGGTGTGACATCCGCGTATTCACAGGCAAACAGTTTACCGGTACGACCAAATCCGGTGGCAATCTCGTCAAGGATCAGCAACACACCATACTGATCGCATAGTCGACGAACCTCTTTAAGATACTCCACCGAGTAGAATCGCATACCCCCCGTACCTTGCACGATCGGTTCAAGCACCAGAGCGGCAATCTCATGATGATACTGCTCCAGCTTTTCGGTCAATCCTTTTGCCCCATCCCCCTTGCAGGGGTGTCCGAAATAGCAGGTCGGCGCATCGGCAAAGTGCTGTTTTGGCAGGATTTCGGAAAACAGACTGTGCATCCCTGTTTGCGGATCGCAGAGAGACATGGCGCCGAAGGTGTCGCCATGATATCCCTTGCGGATGGTCAGAAAACGCTGTTTTCCCGGTTGTCCCTTGTCATGCCAGTACTGGATGGCCATCTTCATGGCGACCTCTACTGAGACGGAGCCCGAATCGGAGAAAAATACGCTCTGCAGGGATTCCGGTGTGATTTCGATGAGTCTTCTGGCCAGATCCGTGGCAGGCTGGTGGGTCAGACCACCGAACATGATATGCGCCAGCTGTTTGGCCTGCTCGGCAATCGCCTGGTTCATCTGTGGATGGTTGTAACCGTGAATCGCGCACCACCAGGAGGACATGCCATCGATTAGCTCTCTGCCATCAGCCAGTGTGATGCGTACACCGTCTGCGGATACCACAGGATAGACCGGTAGATCGGCACCAATTGCACTATATGGGTGCCAAACATGCGCTTTATCAAAGGCTATCCAGTCTTCACAATTACTCATAAAGTAAGCTATCTGTTGATTCGGGATGCAGAGATTAACAGATATTAGTCCGTCGGGATAATGCTCCCGATGTGATCGGCAGCAGCATTATCGAATTAAAATCCTAATGTCACCGAACAGTAATATCAGGCCAATGAGCCATTTTCTTTCGCTGTCCGATATGATAACTATGGAGATTCCCAGGGCCTGTCAACGTGGATCCCATTGGGTTCGTGTTAACAATTCCTTACACTAAAACCGCTTGTCCCATAGGGATAAGGCATACAACCATCAGCTAATGACCAGAATTACTGGCTGTATGCCTACGGTTAATAACAGAGGAGTAGACGATGGATAAACCTGTAGTAGCGGCCAAACAACCGATCGATGTGGATCTCGTGGCTGGCAAAGAGTATTGGTGGTGTGCCTGTGGACGGTCCGACAGTCAACCGTTTTGTGACGGTTCGCATCGTGGTACCGGCATTGAGCCTCTTGGTTTCAAGGCGGAGAAAAACGGTGAGGCCTGGCTCTGCCGCTGCAAACAGACCAAAACACCACCTTATTGCGACGGTAGCCACAAACAGGTGGAAGATTAGACGTCCGTTTAAAGCATGGGCAAAGGAGATGCCCGTGAGCAGAATGGGCGATGGACCGGGTGTCATGCCCAGGCTGGCGACAACCTCTCGCTAGGTCCCTTTTTTCTTATCCAACGCGTCTTTGTCCGAGTGCTTTTCCGATCCTTCAGGAACTTCATGTTCGATCCGGTTTCTGCCGTTCGATTTGGCAATGTAGAGGGCCTGATCGGCACAGGCCAGTAGATGGCTACCAAGCTCTTTGTGGTGGCTTTTTCCCAGCATTGGCAGCGTTTCACTGACCCCGATGGAGACACTCAACTGCAGGCTCTCCCCCTGGTCCAGATAGATCGGATGCGAATTGACCTCAAGGCGAATCCGCTCTGCCAGCAGCAGCGCCTCTGACAGGTTGGTTTGAGGTAGCAGTATGGCGAACTCTTCACCGCCGTATCGGGTGGCAACATCACTGGCACGCAACTGGGAGCGGATACGTTTTGCCAACTCTCTCAACACCTGGTCCCCGGCCGGGTGACCATAGTTGTCATTGATCCGTTTGAAATGGTCGGCATCGATAAACAGGCAGCTGAGCGGCTGACGATAACGGCTGGACCGGGAGAGCTCCTCTTCCAGACGGCGATCCAGATAGCGGCGGTTGTGCAGTTCGGTGAGTGGGTCGGTAAGACCACTGATCAGCAGACGTTCCCGGTTGGTGACGTTTTCCAGGCAGACACCACAGATGGTGGCCAGGCGGGCGAGAAAGTCTGTTGCATGCTGTCGGGTAAACCGGTTGGCGTCCTGACTGCCCAGATTGATGCTGCCCACCAGATGGTTGCTACAGATCAGTGGCAGGATGGCGATACTTTTTAGGTTCCTGGGACGATCGAACAGATTGTTGTATTCCGGGGTGAGAAAAGGACCCAGCCAAGGGCTCTTCAGTCGAAGAAAACGCTGATTGATGACACCCAGGTCATCCACGAAACGGACGTAGGGGAATGCATCGATGGGAATGCCGTTGTTACTCAGCAGATGGCGAATTTCATGGTCTGGATCCAACATCAGTAACTGAATACTGTCGACCTCAAACGAGGCGAGCAGACCTTCGCTCATGCCGCTCAGTAGTTCGGCCAGGCTTTCGGCGCTCAGCAACTCAAGCTCCCGGGCATAAAACCGCCCCAGGGTCTCCTGGTTCTCCACAGCCTTACGGGTCAGTTCTTTCAAACGGAGACGTAGGATTCGGTTTTCTTCTTTAAGGTCCATTTATGTTACGCAATCGCCACCTGGGTGGAGTATCGGCCAGTCAGAAGTGATCTTGAGGTCTATTATCCCGGCGACCCAATCATTCACTTTCAGGGCTTCAAGCCGACCCTTGATGCCTCGCTGTAGGCTGGCTGAACGGGGCTGAAAGTGATCGATTGGGTCGCCGGGTCAATAATATGCGTTGCTCAGATGCCGCTGCCAACCCGCCAGAGCTGATAGTCGGGCTGATTTATGTAGCCTCGACTGGTGATGTAAGTGATTACATTGCGCAATCGGTAGAAACGCACCACCGAATCGACCCGGATGATCTCATTGCCCCGTTCATCGAAGAACAGCAGAGAGGGGGTGTAGAAGAGTCCAAGCTGTTTGGCCCATTGGCTGGCGTTGGTCTTCTGTCCATCCGGGGTGATGATCGGCGTATCGGAGCGAATATCGAGCTGTACATTGTCGAATGATCTGACCAGCTTGTTGATCGCCGGATCTCTCAATGGCTGACCATGCAGCACATCGCAGGCATGGCAGTTCCCTTGTTCGAAAAACACCACCAGTGGACGCTGACCCGGGAACCGGCTGCGGTCGAGATTGTGTGGCGGTGGGATGAAGAACTCCTCTTCGTTGAGGTCGCCCTGTTCAAATGCCGTATTCTCCTCACCTCTGGCGAGATAGTCAGGAAAGCTCTCGTTACGATAGTGTTGATCGGCAACATACTCCAGGGCTGCACGGAACTGATAGGGAGGGTAGTAGCCCCGCAGCCTTAGCACCTCATCCCCCTGATGATTGAAAAAGATCAGCGACGGGGTGAAATTGGTTTTTTCACGCAAGGCGAAATCCCTTTGTGTGAGAGTCTCTCCGCTCAGGGTGGTCAGCTCTTCACTGCTCCAGATATCGATCGGAATGATATCGAAGTGGCGGCGGGTGTAGGTGGTGATGTCACTGAGACCGAAGTTGACCTCCAGCAGCATTTTGCAATAGGCGCAGCGTTTTTGGCCAAAGTAGAGAACGATGCCTTTCTTGTCATCCTCCACGGCCTCTTCCAGATCCGCCGGTAGATCGAGAAAACTCTTTTTGAACCAATCCGGGTATTGCAGCAGGTCTTCCAGGGGGAAGTCGTCGAACGCATAAGCATCATCTTCGGATTCGATGGCGAAGAGTTGATGGTATGGGATGAATAGCAGGGATACCCACAGGATCAGCAATAGTATTCTGCGTCGCTTGGTCATAGATCTTGGCTCATGTTGGAGCCCGGAGCGTTTCTAATTCCATCGGCACCAGAACTAACCGAAACCCAATAGGGTAATTGTGGTGTGATGGGGCATCTTATTCGTGAGCACTGACGGATTGCCGTCATTGCGGTGCCATTCCTGCTGTGGAACAACCCTGGATGCTCTTTATTGATATCTCTTCAGTCTAGCTGACTGAAAGGAAAATCTGAACAGGTATTGGTATTTGATGTCTGAATTGGCTATCGTTCCGTGAGAGACGGGGTTGTCGTTCAGGAACATCGATTGGACATACCTCGCCATCTCATTTTTATAAGTTAGGGTAGTAGCCTTACTGCAGCCTGTCTGGCTCTGGAAGGCCGGTATGGAGAATATTAAAGATGAAAAGAACTGCACTTTACGTGGCAACTTTGGCGCTCTTCACATCCATCACTGCAAAGGCTGAGGGGGATCCAGCAGCTTACTGCAAGCAAGCGGCAAAACTCTACCAGGATAATGATATAGCGGGTGCTGTGGAGGAGGCCAAATGGTGCCTGGAGTCCCTTGAGCAGATTCAACAGTCGCAAAAGGGTGACCGTTTTGCCAAAAAGGTGGCCGGCTGGCAACGAGGAGAGGTTTCAAAGCACAAAGCCATGGGCATGTCGATGATTGAGACCGAGTACAGTAAAGGGAATAAGTACATCAAGGTGAGTTATAACAGCGGTGTCAGTGGCATGGGGGCGATGTTCAGTCAGATGGGGCTGGCCGGTGGCGGCAAGAAGATCCGCCTGGGGCGCTATACCGGCCTGGTGATGGAAGAGGGTAGAAACAATGAGATTCTGATCGGTCTGAAGATGACCCAGGGCATGGTCAATCTCTCCTCCGATACCGCTTCGATGGCTGAGCTGCAGGCCTTTGCCAAAGCCTTTCCGATCAAGGATATCGATCAGTAATAGCGATTCAGTCCGTCAGTTTACGGGTTCCTGGAGTTGCAGGAACCCGACAGAATTGATGGTGCCTCGACGCTCAGTCGAGGTATCTGGTCCATTCAATGCTGCTGTCGCCAAACACCAGGAAATGGGGATTGAGCAGTGAATCCTTGGTGTTGTAGCTGAGTGTCACACCCGCTAATGTGGTGACCTCTCCCCCTGCAGCTTCCACCACAGCCTGTGCCGCCCCGGTATCCCACTCAGAAGTTGGGCCCAAGCGGGGGTAGATATCGGCCACGCCTTCCGCCACCAGGCAGAGCTTGAGCGAGCTACCCATGCTGACCAGCTCATGTTCACCCAGATTATCGAGAAAACGCTGCAGGGAGTCCCCGGCATGGGAGCGGCTGCCGGCCACTCGGGCCGGTTTATGGCAATTCGTCGTCACGCTGATCCTCTGCGGTGGCTGGTTGCCGATCTGTTTGTTGGCACTCTGCCCCGGAATACCGTAATAGAGGGTCTTGATGACCGGGGCGTAGACCGCACCGAAGCTGGGCCTGTGGTCGTCGATCAGGGCGATATTGACGGTGAACTCGCCGTTTCTTTTGACAAACTCACGGGTGCCGTCCAAGGGGTCGATCAGCCAATAGCGCTGCCAGCTGCGACGGGTGGTGAAAGGGACTTCGGCAGACTCTTCAGAGAGTACCGGTATTTCCGGAGTGAGTCGCTCCAGGGTCGACACGATCAACTGGTGAGCGGCCAGGTCGGCCGCAGTGAGGGGTGAGTTGTCCTGTTTGGTCTCGATTTCGAATTCGGTATCGTAGATTTCCAGGATCGCCTCGCCGGCCTCACGGATAAGGTTCAACAGTTGATCGATCGGTATGGGGAGTGTCATGTCAATACGTTCCTTGCCAGGCAGAGCGCCGCTATGGAGCGCGCCTCCGTAAAATCGGGTTGTGCGATTAGATTGTCCCAGTCGGAGAGTTTCCAGGGGACTACCTCGATGGGTTCAGGCTCATCCCCGACCAGTTGCTGGGGATAGAGGTCGCGGGCGAGGATAGCATAGGTGTGGTGCTGGATGTAGGCCGGCGCGATGGTGAAGGTCTTGAGTATTTCAAGCTTTCTCGCGGCATAGCCGACCTCTTCCTGCATCTCCCGATTGGCAGCCTGCAGGGGATCCTCGCCTGGCTCCATGCGGCCCTTGGGCAGTGCCAGTTGGTAGTCCTGGCTGCCGGCGGAGTATTCGCGGATCAGCAGTACGGTCTCATCATCCAGCATGGGTATCACCAGGACTGAGCCTGTTTTGCCGCCGAGCAGGCGCTCATAGACCCGTTTCTCCCCATTGCCGAACTCCAGACCCAGCTGTTCAACACGAAACAGGCGGGTTTCTGCAATCAATTGTTGTGAAACTATCTTGGGTTTTGTCACTGTGTTCTATTTCGTTGTCCGATATGGGAGAGATTCACCGCCAATAAACGGGGATCACCGCGATTCTACGCAATTAGATATCGCAATGTGAAAGTTATTCGCGGCATTTAGCGGTGATTCCCGTTTATTGGCGGTTTGTTCTCACAAGACAGCGTCATCCAGGTTAAAGGGTTGTTTCTAAGGCATCAACTGCGCAGAACTGAGTTCATGAACCGTGCGCCGAGCCGGACGGCATGAGACAATAGCGGCCGGATAAACCAATTCGAGCGGTACTATGATTCCCTGGAATGAGATCGACTCTGTTTTGCTGGATATGGATGGCACCCTGCTGGACCTCCATTTCGATAACCATTTCTGGCTGGAGTATGTCCCCGCCCGCTATGCGGAGGCCAAGGGGATCCCCCTGGCTGCGGCGACAGAGGAGTTGCTGGGGCGCTACAAAAGTGTCGAAGGCACCCTCGACTGGTATTGCGTGGATCACTGGAGCCGGGAGCTGGAGCTGGACATCGTGCTGCTCAAGGAGGAGGTGGATCATCTGATCTCCGTGCATCCCCATGTGATCGATTTTCTCGATCAACTGATGTGTGCCGGTAAGGAGCGGGTGCTGGTAACCAACGCCCATCAGAAGACTCTGGCCTTGAAGATGGAGAAGACCCGCTTGGCCGGTTTTTTCAATCAGGTCATCTCATCCCATCAGCTGGGACTGCCGAAAGAGCATCCGGAGTTCTGGAATCGTCTGCAGAATCTGCACCCTTTTGATCCTCAACGCACCCTGTTTGTCGATGACAGTCCGGCGGTGCTCAAATCGGCTCAGGCTTATGGCCTTAAATGGATCCTGGCAATCCTCAAACCGGACTCGAAACAGCCGCTGCGGGAGAGTGGTGATTTCCAGGCTATCGAGGATTTTTCAGAGATCACCCAGGGATTGCGCTGTCTGATCTAGGGCTGCATGGCGCGTATTTAATAAACCGCAAATGAACGCCAATCACCGCGAATCCTCGCTAATAGACTCCTCTGAGTGAGAGCTTTCCCGGCATTTTGCGATGATTGGCGCTCATTGACGGTTAATCTCTCAGGCTGCTCTATAGGACCACGAAAGTCACGAAGCGCACGAAGGCTGGCTTTTCCAAGCTATTGGATTATATGGTCTCTTCGTGCACTTCGTGTTCTTCGTAGTAAATTCGACAACGCTTATTCTTGTGCATAACAGTATGATTTGTTTTCAAAAAGTGTGGTCGTGATCAATGGATTCATTCCAGCGTGGATGCGTTCGAACACTAATGTGGGAATAGGCCTGTGAATGTCTTGGGTGCTTTACGAGCCTTTTGGCGGTGTAACCAATTGAGCCTTGGGTTCTGAGTGAGGCAGTTTACTGATTGGTGTTTATTGGGACATTGCGCTAGCTGTCACGCTGTGCGGCCTCCCAGGC
>JAHRHW010000474.1 GCA_019100305.1 Candidatus Thiodiazotropha taylori
TTGTCGGTCAGATGCTGCGCAAGCTCTCTTCAAACCGACAGATTTTGTGCGTTACTCACCTGCCCCAGGTTGCAGCCCAAGCCATGCACCATTTCCAAGTCCAGAAGACCACCCAACAAAAGAGCACCAGTACCGATATCGCCAGGCTGGATGATGATCAGCGGATTCAGGAGATTGCCCGCATGCTGGGCGGCATCAAAATCACCGAGCAGACGCTTGCCCATGCACAGGAGATGGTGACATTGGCCGCAGAGGCGTAGGGTTGTTTGAGCAAGTCAGGTATCGACACGATCGTGTCAATTCACATTGCACTTGGGATTACGGCAGTGGCCATAGATGATCAGTGAGTGATCCACGATCTCAAAACCATGATCCTTGGCGATCTCCTTTTGCCGGTTTTCGATCGTGCTGTCGACAAACTCCTCCACCTTGCCACAGACCACGCAGACAAGATGGTCATGATGGTTGCCCCGCTCAAGCTCGAATACCGCATGTCCACCTTCGAAATTGTGCCGTGTCACCAGGCCTGCGGACTCAAACTGGGTCAGCACGCGATAGACAGTTGCCAGGCCAATCTCTTCACCCTTTTCCAGCAACATCTTATAGACATCTTCGGCACTGACATGACGCTGGGCACTATTCTCCAGTAACTCCAGTATCTTCACCCTGGGCAGGGTTACCTTGAGCCCGGCTTTTCGAATATCCTGGTTATCCATCCAGACATATCTCCAACGAGTGTTTCTTGGATTTGGAATGGGTTATTATGGTGGTAGTTAATGAATTGTACTCGTAATGAAAAAGAAACTCATCCTCATTTTGCTAATCATTCCCCTTCTCAATGCCTGTTCTTCATGGGAAGAGCTCTCATTGGTCCACTCCCCTGACATTGAGCAAGGTAATATCATCACTCCGGAAATGGTTGCCCTGCTGCAACCCGGGATGACCCAGCGACAGGTGCGTTTTGCCTTGGGCTCCCCGATGTTGATCGATGTCTTCCACGGCACCCGCTGGGACTACCTGCTATCGATCAAACGTCGAAATCAAGCTGTTGAAATCAAAAGATTTAGCGTCTTTTTTGAGAATGAGTTGCTGAGCCGCTACCAGGGTGACATCAAAGCAGCAGAGAATGTGGAAACCAAACAGGAGAAGCGTGAGCTGGTCGCCAGCGTACCCGATTACGATGGGGATTTCGGGATTCTGGAGAGGCTCTGGTACTCATTGGGCCTGGGAGAGCCGGAGTAACAGCAGGCGATCAAGCGCCCTTTTTCATCGGCTTGCCTTCTGCGGCGCGCTTTTTTCTGGCCTCTTTGGGGTCGGCAATCAGCGGCCGGTAGATCTCCACCCGATCGCCCTCGCTGAGTATGGCGTCCAATTTGGCCGCTTTGCCAAAGATGCCGGTTTTATTGACCTTCAGATCGATCTCCGGAAAACGCTGCAGAATGTCGGACTGCTCGATTGCCTGCTCTACCGTGAGCGGCTCACTGGACTCCACGACCAACAGCACCTGCTCATCCAACTTCCCATAAGCGACTTCAAATTTCATCCGCTGGCCTTCCTGTATACTTCATCCGCCCGTTTACAAAATGCATCGACCAAGGTGTTTGCAATCTGACTGAACACCCGCCCGAACGCCGCATCGATCAATCGACCGGCAAACTCAAACTCAAGCACCAGCTCAACTTTACAGGCATCCTCCTTCAATGGGGTGAAATGCCAGCTGCCCTGCAACTTCTGAAAGGGTCCTTCCCGCAGTTGGATATCCATTCGCTCGTCTGTTACCAGCTTGTTGCAGGTGGAAAACCGCTGCCTGATCCCAACCCGTGATACTTCCAGTTCACCGCAGAGCTCCTCAGGCGTACGGGAGATCAGGCGACTGTCGCTGCACCAGGGCAGAAACTCGGGGTAGGACTCAAATGCACAAACCAACTGAAACATCTCATGTGCTGAATGAGGTACCAACGCGCTCTTTTTGACAACCGGCACAGTTAAAATAATCCAATTGCGTGTAAGAAAACCACCACCACGGCTAATGGTGAAACATAGCGAATCAGGGTCCACCAAAGGCTGTATGCAGAGCCGTTCATGGCGAACTCATCCTGACTCGAGGCCTTTTTCATGAACCAGCCACTGAAGACCGCAATCAGCAACCCACCAAGCGGCAACATGATATTCGCCGTCAGGTAGTCGAGCAGATCGAAAAAGGTCTTGTCGAACAGTTTGACATCGGACCAGATATTGAATGAAAAGACCGTACCCAGACCAATCACCCAGGTTGTCAGACCGATCCAGATCGATGCCCGCACCCGGGTCATCTCCCGGTTTTCAACCAACCAGGCCACTGCCGGTTCAATCAGCGAGATGGCGGAACTCCAGGCCGCAAACACCAGCAACACAAAGAACATGGTACCGAACAGATGTCCACCCGGCATCGCGCCAAAGGCAATCGGCAGGGTTTGAAAGATCAATCCGGGGCCAGCGCCAGGTTCAAGCCCGTTGGCAAAGACAATCGGGAAGATCGCCATACCCGCCAGTAGAGCAACCAATGTATCGAGCAGCGCAATCAATACCGCAGATCCTGCGATCGAAGACTTTTTCGGCATATAGGAGCCGTAGACCATG
>JAHRHW010000475.1 GCA_019100305.1 Candidatus Thiodiazotropha taylori
TGCACCGAATTACCCTGTGCATCGACAGATTCATTGAACACCAGGTGTTCACTCGCCCAGGCCCCATTCAGGGTTTGAATGGCTTCGCGTAATGGAGGGATATGCCTGGGGTCAGGAATCCGCGAACCGCCTACCGGAAAGCCGACACCATGGATGATCTTTGCCTGAGGCAGGGCTTGTAACTGTTTGAGAAATTCAAGTTGATTCTCGTAGGGCTGATCTCTATTGGGAAAGTAGCGCCACATTACCTGTGGCTCAAGTTCCAATACCTGAACTGCCCCATCCGGTGACTCGAACAGGGGTTCGAGCCCCGGTATGTAGACCAGGCCTACGCCCAGCGGTTCTATCTTCAACGCCGCATCAATTCCATCTGACTGTGAACTTTGAACTTCTCATCCACGATGAACTGTCTCTCGATATCGAATCGAATGTCATGTCCTGAGTGGCAATTGCTGCAACCAAGTTGATCAAGTACCGATTCGGTTATTTTTTGCATTTTTTTAAGGTCGAACATCGCTTTTGCGGGGATTGTGACGCGTACGACGTTGCTCCGTAAGGTATCTTTGTCGAGTGCGATAGCGGTTGGATACTCCATGTATTTCTCCCTCTTGTGAACAGACGGGCTGCGTATCGCTGCCCGATTCTCGATTGTTAGGATTGTTGTTACAGCTAAAAGCCAGGTAAGCCTAAAGCCGAATACCGGCAACAGCAACCAGAATAATGACTCAGTGTTTAAATTGCTCTGCAGCTGAGTAGGCTACAATCTCCCACACATAACAACTGAACAGTGTAAACATTTTTGGCATGGTATTACCCAGCTACAATTAACTGAAACTATCGTATTGATTTGTTACTATTTTGAACTAACAGAATCACACGATCTGGATACACGGAACTCACTTCTGTCTGTATCACTCTGGAGAAACATCATGAAACAGCTGGCTTATAAAATTTTGGGGATTTTTCTCGCTACCCTGCTGTTCCCACTGACGAGCCTGGCCGATTCTTGGAGTTGTGATTATGAGGATCTCACAAGGAGTGTTGTGATTCTCTACCCGAACGAACCCAACCGACTACCTTGCAAGGTTTACTATGCAAAACCGCAAGAGAACGTGATACCGCGCACCTTGTGGGAAGCCCAGAATGAAGAGGGTTATTGTCAAAGAAAGGCTGAGGGCTTCATCAAGCAGTTGGAGTCCTGGGGCTGGCAATGCACTTTGGACAATCAATAAGAGACAATACAGACCACTCTGTAACTGTAACTCAAAGCCAATCAACTTTACCTGAACTGGAATCTGAAGTTGTATGGTAAAATCGGTATTGAAGGTCTCTGGCAGCTTATCCGCCTCACACTCGGAGTGTCGAAACGATTGCGCAGGACCATACCCCGGCAGGGCCGGCTAAACAAAGAGTAGTTTCATGGAGGAAAATGTCACGATCGGCAAGTATGTCATCTGGTTCGCGGTTATAAATCTGGCACTGACTGTCTGCTTCAGCATCGCACTTATCCTCTTGGAGATCGACTCAAACACAAGCGCGGTAATTGCCTCACTGGTTGGCGCCGCCATGATTGCGGGATCAAAGTTCATTCAGGACCACAAACGGGTACCCAATCGATCGGATAAGACAAAGCTGGTATGGCTATCCTATTTGACCTCCTGGCTAGTCTCACTTCTGTTGTTGAGTGGATTCATTTTGGCCACCAGCGAAGGAAGCCAACTGTTGGGCATGGTGAAATCCATAAATATGGGAATCATCCTTGGCGCGATTGTCTTCTTCTCGATTGTGATTCTGGCCACCCTGTCGCTCTCGTATGGGTTTCTGGCAAGAAAACAGCTTGAAGACATGAAGAGAAAGGGAGTCATCTAGGGCCTGTGCCGATCATTTCAATTTGCTCTGTTCATCCGGGTCCCTCTTTCTAACCTTCCCGGGAGACTCGCCCGTATATTTTTTGAACGCTTTTGAAAAGGATGCCTCGCTCTCATAACCGCAGCGCTTGGCAACATCGTATATGGTTGCATGCTCCTCACTCAGCCATAACCAGGCATTTTGCATACGCCAGCGGCTCAAATAGTTGATCGGTGACTCACCCAACAGGGTTTTGAAGCGATCGGCAAACGCCGAGCGTGACAGATTTGCCAGCACCGCCAACTCATCGACCGTCCAGCCATACTCCGGTTGTGCGTGTATCGCATCCAGAGCTTTGGCGATACGGCCATCCGTCAGCGCAGCGGTCATACCCGATGTTGCTTCGTCTTCCAGCATGTGTTCACGAACCAGTACGACAAACAGGGATTCGGCCAAACGATTGATTAGGGCCTGGCAACCCGATTCCTGTGACAGCGCCTCCTGTTTGATCATCGAAAGAATTTTTGCCGAAACGGCATCGGCTTGGGCCATGGTACTCTGAACAATTTTTACTGGTGGCAACAGATCGACGAGGGGGCTATTGGCCGCATGGGTAAAACGAAAATATCCACAGAGCAGACCGACACCATCCTGCTTCAGCCCTTCCGCATAGGGTAGTGAAGGCGCTATGTTGAGCTCTACCTCTGAACTCTTCTCGGAAGAGATTCGATGACGGGTACGTTGCGGAAACATGATGAAATCACCCG
>JAHRHW010000476.1 GCA_019100305.1 Candidatus Thiodiazotropha taylori
CAACCGCCATGGCGTTGAAGCATATGGGTGTCGATTTCGGTCAGGGCTACCATTTTGGCAAGCCTCAGCCATTGGCAGAAGCCCTGAATGAGATCCTTACACCAGACAAATCCACTGTACACTGACCTGAGCCCGTCAGCAGCAACCCACAGCTCATGGATTCCAACCGGAACCCAGAGTCTGGCCGACTTCTAAATCGACTTCTTGCCCGCCCCGGTTCCAAGTTAGAATAGCGTCAGAAGTTTGTATAAAGGACGTACCATGCACCCTATCCCACGCACCATCCTCATCCTCAGCCTGCTCTTGAGCGGATGTGATTTTGTCCCGACCCCGTCAAACGTCAAGGTCAGCAAGCAACCGGCGGATGGCGTGACGCAAACCTCCTTCGGCCAGAGTTTTCTGCAACAATTGGTGGACGAAGTCGTAACGGGTGCCGAGCTGAGCCTCAGCCAGGCATATGACCGCAACAACATCCCGGCGGCGGAGCGCATTAGCATACCTCAGGCGGTGGGACGCTATGAGTGGTTTGGCGACAAACAACTGGCAGTGATCGACCTCAGTTACAGCTACAACCCCATGCGGGTGATGCGTGTCGTCGGTATTGAAGCCGATCAGATGGTCACCATCAATTGCATCTCACCAACCGGTATCCCGCTCAAAATGACGGCACCGGAGGATGAGTGCAGTGAAGCCATCGCAGAACAGTTCAACCTGCAAGAGCTGCGTTGATCTATCACTGTTTGTTCGTTGCCTAGTGGGCAGCGGTACCCAGATAACCAACCGTGAAAATGACCATCACAATGGTGATCGGTGATACGGCAAACAGCCAACTGACGACCTGGCCAAGGGTGAAACCTGACCGAATGACAGAGAAGGTTGCCAGAGCAACTGCCGCCAGGCCTAATGCTGCTGAGATAAAGTAATAGTTGCTGACACATTCTGTCTGACAGGTACGGGTATCAAAATGCCCTGAGAGCAGATTCACAAATGTCATGATCAGAAACCCCCAGGATGCCAGTGCTGACAACAGGGCGACAGGCGTGATGAAACTCATGACTCTCTCCAATCTTGTTTTAATCCATTATATTGATCAATCGGAGCCCGTTTTCAACGCTGGAGAGCCTGGGGTTATTTGGCTGTTGCGTAGCAACTGCAGTCAGTTGCTACCTATTCAAGAGAATTGAAAGCTTGTCCGAAGCCAAATTGGGTAGCGATGTTCATGCAGTCAGACCGGATCTAATTGCATTGACCAATAGAGCCTTCGGCACAGATCCTTCCATCCGTCCAGATGGCATTATCAAATTTTGCCTTGATCAAAATAGTCCCCTGCAGATTTGCCCCACGCAGGTCCGCACCACTGAGGTCCGCATCGAACAGACTGGCCCCGGTCAGATTGGCCAACATCAGATTGGCATTCTGCAGATTGACACCATGCAAGTGAGCATACTCCAGATTGCTTAACATCAGATTGGTATCCTTGAGATTCGCCAACTGAAAGATTGAGCGGGAAAAGTTTGCGCGTTCGAAATTGGAGCGATCAAGGCGGGCAGAGGCCAGAGAGGATTCATGCATATCGATGCCGGGAGCCTTGGTATCAATCAGAATAGCCCAGGAGCATTGGGCTTCCGGCTCCAGTTTGCAGATCGAATTGATATATGCGGATTCTGTGATGTTGTCGGTCCAGGCCATAGCCTGTGTTGTGAAGAACAAATTGATGGTAAGAGTTGCCAGCCTGATGAGTATAGAACGGTTCAGATTATTCATGGATACGCTCCCCGTGATTAAATTAGATATCGCGTATCTACTGCAGGGTCGCGATAGACATGACCTATTTATCAACCCAATAGGTCGTCATTGACAGAGGACTCCATATTCTTACCAAAATAGATTATTGCTTTGATCTATAACAATTAGCATTCTCTTCTATAGCAAAATAGATGGCCTCAATTCTTGGCTTATGTATTGACAATCACCATTTTCAAGTCGTTCATGACGTTCCAGCCGTACTTGGTCACCTCAAGCTGAAGAGCATCTGGACCTTTGAAAAACACTGCCCAGTATTCAGGTGCATATTCAGTATAGTGTTGGGTTCCGAGATTGGGATACCCAGCTTTCGAAAAGACTCATACACCTCAGCGACTTGACGAATCGTATCGACACGCAAGCAGAGATGGGGCAAAACAGGCAGATTGCCACTTCGATTAGATTGTTTAGAGATTGCAGGCCTTAGAACATACCCAAAAGATCGATTGTAATATTGAATGTGCTGGTCTTCAGTACGAATTTGCTTTTTTCAAATCCTAGAGGACCCGTCAGAACCTTGTCGTACAAAGCTTATGCAGAGTCCATGTCAGAAACAGTGAGATGGATAGAATCAATTCCGATTATTTCCGGCATTTTTTAACAGCCCTGTTTTTTCCGAGTTAACTTGTCATCCAGATCCGATGGCAATATTTCATGAAAGTAGCCAAGTCGATATCGCAACCAGCAAGCAACGGCGCAAACAGATGGCTCGCCAACCAAGAAAAAGGATGACCTTCCCCTAGGTCGTTATGCGAGCTCTTGCGGGTTGAATATAAGACGTATTTTGTTGATTCGACCACT
>JAHRHW010000477.1 GCA_019100305.1 Candidatus Thiodiazotropha taylori
GATGTCCCTGCCACCACTGGTACGTTGGCAGTACGACTGGACTCCGCAGGCAGGCTCGGAGGAGGCTCGCTTGTATGAGCATTATTTAAAACCCAAGGATTGGGCTGACTAGGGCCTGTCAACACGAATCCAATCGGCCCTAACACTCGTTAGCTTATCGCTTTTACCGCTCAACGTGTCGAGTCTGCAGGGTAAGTCACGCCGGGCACAGAGGGGGAGACTCTGATGCTGGAGCTGAGAAACGGGCTCTTCACAACGGACCAGAAGCCATTGGTTGATGGCTGATCATAAGGATCATATATACACCGTTTGATTCGACAGATTATGATTGGAGATAAAACCGGGTGTAGAAATTGGCGATTATTCCTAAACCCGCTGTAATAAGTTAATCTTACGTATGGACTCCCTGCTGCTATCAATAGATCCACGTGAACCGTTGTGGATTGGATTTGCGTTCGCCTGTGGGTTACTGGTAAGCCACATTGGTTTACCACCGTTGGTTGGCTTTTTACTGGCTGGTTTTGTGCTCAACGCTGCCGGTGCCGAAGGCGGTGATTTTCTTCGTATCACCGCAGACCTGGGTGTGACGCTTTTACTGTTTACCATCGGTTTGAAGCTACGTGTGAAAGCTTTGCTGCCGCCTTACATCTGGGGTGTGGCCATCCTGCATATGGCTCTGGTGGTTGGTTTGATGACCTTGTTTGTGCTTTTTCTCGCCTCATTCAGTTTGCCGCTGGTCTCGGGGATTAATTTACAAACCGCGTTGATCATTGCGTTTGCCCTGACATTTTCCAGCACAGTGTTTGCGGTAAAAATACTTGATCAGGTCGGCTCGAGCGGTTCCTTTTATGGCTTGATCGCCATCGGCGTGTTGATCATGCAGGATATTGCTGCGGTGGCGTTTCTTGCCGTATCCGCAGGCAAATTGCCATCGCTCTGGGCATTTGGGTTGTTAGCGCTTATTCCGCTGCGTTACTTGCTGTTTGCAATACTATCGCGTACCGGTCATGGCGAACTGTTGGTACTCTACGGCTTTGTATTGGCACTTGGTGGTGCCGACCTGTTCGAACTGGTCAATCTCAAGGGAGACTTGGGGGCGCTGGTGGTTGGGATGCTGCTGGCTGGTCATCCCAAGTCGAATGAAATGGCCAAAAATCTACTTGGTTTTAAAGAGCTATTCTTGGTGGGGTTTTTTCTCAGTGTCGGTATGGCCGTGCCGCCAAGTTGGAATGCGATTTTGTTGGCTAGCCTCTTTCTTCTTGTACTGCCGATCAAGACCGCGCTCTACTTCGGCCTGTTTGCTGCATTTAAATTGCGAGCCAGCACATCCTGGCGCTCGTCCCTGGTACTGGCAAACTACAGCGAGTTTGGCTTGATTGTCGGATCGGTATCGGTCGCAGCCGGTTGGCTTCCAGCCGAATGGATGGCGGTTTTTGCCATCTTGCTGTCGCTCTCCTTTATCGGTGCTGCGCCGATCATCGATAACGGCGAGCGTCTCTATACACTTTGGCGTCCGCGATTCAAACGCATGGAGCGGAAAGAGCGTCTCACTGCAGAAGAAGATATTCAGATTGGTGACGTCCAAGTGCTGGTGTTTGGCATGGGACGTGTTGGTAGTTCGGTCTACGATTCACTTGCCGTAGACTTTCCTGGCAAAGTGCTTGGAGTTGATATGGATGATTTCCAGGTCGAGAGGCATCGGGCCCAGGGTCAGCAGGTTGTCAAGGGAGATGCGACCAATCCTGATTTCTGGTCACGTGCCCCCGATCTGGCAGCGAAGTTGAAATGGGTAATTCTCGCATTACCCAGACATCCGGCTAACCTTGCCGCTGCAGAACGCCTGCGTGAGATTGGATTTGAAGGGCGTATCGCTTCAACATCCAAGTTTCAGGATGAAATTTCCTCGCTCAAGAAGCTTGGCGTAAATTTTGTTTTCAACATCTATACAGAGGCCGGTAAAGGTTTTGCTGAGGATTTGAAACAACATTTCAATACACTCGATAAAGCCTGAAACTCGTTCATTCCGTTTTGAGATGCTTTCAAGCTCTAAATGCGAATGGGTGACTTGCAATTAACAAGTAAGTCGTCTAGACTGAAGTGACTTTAAAAAAGCAAGTGACAATGTGAGGCAGGAAAATGGAATTACGGCTCGTTAGGTTAATTGTGATCAGTAAAATTGCGCTTTTTATGTTGTTGTTGAATGGCTGTGCAACAGTGGATCATAGTGGCTATTTCCAGGCATACGAAGCGCGTTACCAGAGTGAAATCGACTATCGGGAGCATCGACTGCCTCGGGACAGTTTTGAGATCCATGCTCGTGAGTACGGAATCGAGAGCGAGAAGCCGACCCTGGTTATGATGCATGGCTTTCCGGACAGTATGCATCTCTATGACAGATTGGTGCCGCTGCTTGCTGATGATCGACATATCATCACTTTCGACTTTTTAGGCTGGGGCGATTCGGATAAGCCAGCGCAACATCGATATGACATAGCCAGTCTGCGTAGGGACCTGGAAGCAGTAATTGATCATTTCAACTTGAACCAGGTTGTACTCGTCATGCACGATGCGTCCGGCCAACCGGGAATTGAC
>JAHRHW010000478.1 GCA_019100305.1 Candidatus Thiodiazotropha taylori
GTATCGTAATCAATCTCGCCGAACTGCGTCTCTACTACTACCCCAAGGACAAACCTGTGGTAATCACCTATCCGATCGGCATTGGAAGGGAGGGCTGGAGCACGCCGACGGGCAAGACCTCCGTGATCGGTAAAAAGAAGGATCCGAGTTGGACAGTTCCGGAGTCGATACTCAAAGAGCACGAAGAGCAGGGTGATCCGCTACCGGATGTGGTCCCTCCCGGTCCGGATAATCCGCTTGGCAGCCATGCCATCTATCTGGGTATGAGTGGTTATCTGCTGCACGGTACCAATAAACCCTATGGGGTGGGCATGCGAGTCAGTCACGGCTGCATTCGACTCTACCCTGAGAATATCTCAAACTTTTTCAAGGAAGTGGAAACCGGCATTCCGGTGCGCATCATCGATAAACCCTATAAAGCCGGCTGGCTCGACGGGGAGCTGTATGTCCAGGTCCATCCACCGCTGGCTGAGTATGTCGAAGAGCGAGGCCACAATCAGACCGAGCTGGTCAATGCGGTGATCAGCAAACTGATGGAGGATAAACGCAGGCCCGACTGGAAGCAGCTGCAGAACTACGCTGACCAGAAAACCGGCCTGCCCATGCCGCTCTACCTGTTGCAAGGCGATGAAGTGGCCGACAACCACTGAATCGGAACCTGTCCCAGTCAACCTCTCCCTGACTCACGGCCACACAAAACAGAAAACCCCCGCAGAAAAAGATCTGACGGGGGTTTTCCTTGACACTCAAATCTCCGGCTGATGCCGCAGACAGAAGTGATTGGCACTTATTTGGCCATGGCTTTCTCAGACATACGTCCGCAACGCTCATTACAGGCTTCAGCAGAATCCTTGGCAGCGTTTGCAGCTTTCATAGCAGCATCGGCAGTACCCTGAGCGGTAGCAGCTTCGAGTTGAGCCTCTTTCGCAGCCTTCATAGCAGCATCGGCAGCGGCCTGAGCGTTTGCGACATCAGCTTCCAGGCTGCCGTTGGTAGCACAACCTGCGAACAGACCAAGACTGAGAATCATTGCGGTGGTTTTGATGGTAGTTTTCATATTACTCTCGATCTCTCTTATGAGTTTTTTACAATATGTGGCAGACGCCCCGTACCTTTGCACCCGTGGTTTAGCGATACAGAGTTTCCCAAATAGACCCTCTCCAGGTATCTCTCGCGAATCAACCCCAATCCCGGGATTGAGGGCCCTTTGATCCCATTAGCTGAGGTGTCGTGGTTGAAGTGGATTTCAAACCCTGCACCCGCTGCCGATTCGATCAGTAGCACCAACAACTTTCAACGGTCTATTTGGGACGCTCCCAAAGTATCAGGTCATACCCTGTCATGCTCGACTCGCTCCCTGATGGTAAACAGGGTGCTGGTCGGGTAGAACATTGTATACCCTGCTCTCCACCGTTAAACACGTATCTACAAACTTCAGGCTGTAAAGAGCGGTAACATCTGGCACGGAAGCTTGATCCAAAAGTTAAACAAATTCAATGGCAAGATTCCAACTTTTAGAAGTTTTTTGCAAATAATCACCCCTGACCGCTCAATAAACAGGGTTATGCGGACCTGTGGACAGCTCTTAAAGCGATCTCAGTCGATTTTTGCCATCCCCACGCCCCGCGGATCGCTGGCCGCATCAACCTGTCCTGAGGACTTGTCCCAGACGACGGCCTGCATATTCCCATATCGGTTTTTCAGGGGCTTGAAATTGTGCCCCATCTCGGTCAACTGCCCGATCAGCGTCTCACTCAGCGCGTCAGCTTCCATCTGTATCACATCGGGCAGATACTGATGGTGGAAACGGGGACGGCTGACCCAGGCCTGCGGTCCACGCCCCTCGGCCACCTCCAGGATACCGAGCAACACCATGGTGATGATCCGACTGCCACCGGGGGTACCGAGAATGGCAATACGCTGTGCATCCTCAACAAAGGTGGGGGTCATGCTCGACAGCATACGCTTGCCCCCTTCAATGGCGTTCGCCTCGCCGCCCACCAGACCGTAGACATTTGGTACACCCGGGCTTGCGGAAAAGTCATCCATCTCATCGTTCAGTAGAACCCCGGTGCCGGGTACCACCACACCAGCGCCAAAGGGGTAGTTGATACTCAGGGTGGCCGCAACCCGGTTCCCCTGCCGATCAAGGATGGAGAAATGGGTGGTATCCTGACCCTCGGTGGACGGCGCCTGATGCTGGCTCTGGCTGGGGGTCGCCCGCTGCAAATCGATGCTCCGAGCCAGACCCGCCCCATAGAGCGGATGAGTCAGCCTCTGCACCGGCACCTGAACATAGTCCGGGTCACCTAGGTATTCGGCACGGTCCCGATAGGCCCGGCGCATCGCTTCGACCAATAGATGGGTTCTCTGGGGCTCGGACAAACCCGAGTAGTTCAGCTCCTGTAGAATATTGAGAATGGTGAGGATGGCGACCCCCCCGGATGAAGGGGGCGCTGCACTGGTAATGCGCATCCCTTGATAGTGGCCGGTAATTGGCCGTCGCTCCACCACACGGTAGTCATCCAGATCCTGCAGGCTCCAGATGCCGCCAGCTGAGCGAACGCCATCCACCAGCCGTTGCGCC
>JAHRHW010000064.1 GCA_019100305.1 Candidatus Thiodiazotropha taylori
GCGACAGCGTGCCAGGCTGCAGACCTTTACGATACCATTCTGAGAATTGCGCTACGGCCTTTTTCATGACCAGTCGGTCGATTTCCACGATCAATCCAGTCGATTCAGCAATCGGGATGAACTGAGATGGGAAAATCAGGCCCAGGGAGGGGTCTTGCCAGCGCACCAACGCCTCCATGCCTACAAGTCTGTTGCTCACGCCGTTAAACTGGGGTTGATAAAAGACCACGAATTCCTCGTTCTCTATTGCCATGCGCAATCTGGTCTCCATTTGTACTCTCTCGAAGGCCTGCGCAGTCATCTCGGCACTGTAATATTGAAAATTATTCCGCCCTTCGCTTTTTGCCTTATACATGGCGGCATCGGCATTCTTCAGTAGGTCCTTGGATGTCTTTCCATTGTCGGGATAGATACTGATACCGATACTGATGGTGATGTAGAGTTCATGGTTGTCCACGATTATTGGGTTTGACAGCTTGTGTTGAATCTTTTCAGCTAGCCTGGAAGCGTCCTGATCTTGTTTAAGGTCTTCAATCAGAATAGTAAATTCATCTCCACCGAGCCTTGCGATAGCATCCTCAGCGCGAACTGTCTGTTTAAGGCGAAGCGTCACTGTTTTCAGGACTTCATCGCCTGTCCTATGCCCTAATGAGTCATTGATTTTCTTGAAATGGTCGAGGTCGATAAACAACAGAGCAAGCTTGGAGTTGTCACGAACCGCCTTATCAATACCCTGCTCAAGCTGGTAGGTAAATAAGGTACGGTTAGCGAGGTCTGTCAAGGCATCATGGCTTGCCTGAAATTGTAGTGTATTTCTTTGATGCCGCAGTTCTTTTTGCTGCATTATGAGTTTGGTGATATCCGTGTTGAATCCAACAAAACGTACGGCAGTTCCTGTCTCGTCAAACAGCGCTTTTCCGCGTCCTGTAATCCAACGCCAATCCCCACTTTTTGTTTTCATACGAAATGTGTTTTCGTATCGTCCTTCTCCTTTAGTGTCAAGGTACTCTTTAACCCGGCGATGAGCCTGTTCGGTATCTTCAGGATGCAGTAACTCTGACCAGCACTCAATTGAATTGGGCAGTTCGCCGACCTGATATCCAAGCATGGTCTCGAAACGGGGTGAATGGTATACCTCATTGGTCTTGAGGTTCCAGTCCCATAGGCCATCATTGGCACCATCAATTGCCAATTTGAACCGCTCTTTTTCTTCTTCTAGTTCAGTTTGCTTGGTTATAAGTTCCGATCTCGAATTTCTGATCGTATCGATCATTCTATTCATTGTCTTCGACAACGTTGTAATCTCCTGAGGGCCTGCACAGGGAACATTTTCATGCGGTATACCCTCTTTGTCTGCATGACTGATGACCTCTGCAATCTCAGCTATCGGTTTTAGCAAGCGGAGTCGAATGGATACAAATAACGAAATGATCAGCAGAAGGGAAATTGAGATTGTATTGACTAGATTGCCGACTACGATTTCACGCAGTTCCATCCTTAATTCATGATCGGAAATGTAGATGGTTATCGCTCCCAGTTCTTCGCCTCCCGGGCTGACAATGGATTGCCGAAATGAGTAATAAGCTTGTTCAAGCTTTCTGTTCTGTTGTGTGTTGTTCGGATTGAAGTCAGTAGGCCGCCACTGGTCATCTCGTATTTTACCGCTTACATAGGCTTTCACCCCCATGATGGTGCCCATATTGTAATCTTCAACGACTATCGCGAAGCTGTTACGCCGCTCAAGCTCATTTGTGACGAGCTTCTGGTACTCGTTTACAGCATAGGATGAGAGATAGGTGGCGATATTCTTGTTCAGGGAGATGATACTGCGCTCAACACTCTCTCTCATTTCGTTCTCAATTCGATGCTTGGTGGAGAGATAAGAGTAAGTTGATTGCAAAACCGATATGATAGCTACGGCTGAAATAATAATGATGCCAAGCGTTACATAAATTGGATGCTTGTTGATCAGCGTTTTCATTTAATCCATGCTAATGACTTTCTATTCCCAGTACATTCCGCCGAATAGTAGGCAGTTTTTCGCTTATGTTCTCCTTTGATATTGCTAGAACAGGAAGCTGCTTCTCCTTTTCGACAATCTCCCCATTGAGGTGTCTGTGCATTGTAGTGACCGCTTCTTCTCCCATCAGATAGGGCTGTTGCATGGCGGCACCAATGAGAATCCCTTGGGGAATCAGATCCAGGAAAACAGGTTCTGCATCAAATGTGGTCAGCAGAATTTCTTCTGTCTTTCCTGTATCGGCAATCGCATCGAGTGCACCCTTGTACCGGTCAGATCCCTGTAGCCAGATCGCTCGCAAGTCTGGGTATTTCTCGATCATCTGTTTGCTGTAATCGTAGGTCTCCCGGTAGGAGAAGGTGACCTGCTGTTTAATGTCAGCGCCTTTGATGCCCGCCTCACTCAAGGCTTGCATGAATCCCGCTGTCCTGGCCCGACCGTTTTCCCTCATTTGTGGGATAGCGATTATCCCAACGCGGCCACTCTGCCATCCTGCATCGGCTAACTTCCTGGTCAATATCTGCCCTATTTGGTACGCACCATCATGATTGTTGGATGAAATATATGAGACGTATTCGCCTCCATCCGTACCGATATCTGAAATTACAACTGGAATACCTGCCTGCTTGGAAAATTTCAAAATGGTTTCACAGGCCGATGAATTAGTGGGTGATACAATGATCCCAGATACATTATCTTTCAACACCCTGACTGTGAATTCCAGTTCCCGTTTGGCATTGTTCTCTGCACTATAAACCTCTACGGCATAGCCTAAAGAAGTGGCGCGACTCTTTATTCCACGCCACATGATTTCCCAGAAGGGAATTCTGAGATCTGAAACGAGGTAGACAAGTTTTTTGTTGCTCATCTGGACTGTGCTGTTTGCATCTGCCGCTTCAATGTTGTCAGTGCAGCAAAGGCAGCCCAGGAAGACCAGACTGAGGAGAGAAAACAGTCTGGAGAGGTGTTGGTAGCGTGTCGTATGGCTATTCATATTTATACAGTAGCACCAGTATTGACTCATTGTTAACAGGTGCTGATTTGAACTTTGTCAGAACACGCACGATTCCGATCTGAAACACTCCGGACCACAGACAGCATGTGGTGTGAGGTATAGCTCCCTAAACCTGTTGTATATAGCGGACTTACGGTACGATAGTTTAGTACCCATGCCGTTGCTCTCTCAGTCAATATCAACACTCAGAAACCAAAGGCGTCTATTTCGGCTTATTAATGTGTCGGTCTATAAATAACCGGGTGGAAGTAGACAACTATCGCCAGTGAACCGTTAGCTGCAATCCGAGATAGTCGTTGACCAGGGGGTCAATGCGTTGCCGGTATGGGCTGTTCCAATCCCTATCGTCGTAGATACCGAAACTGGGGCTGCGGTAGAAAGAGCGCAATTCGAGCTCACTGTCAGTTTCGATCCAACCATCCACAATGGTATTGAGGGTGCCCAGAGGGTCGGTGAGGACAAGCACGGTCTGATCCCAGAAACTGTAGCTCGACTGACTTTTGATCTCCCGTCGGGTGTCTTCGAAATACCAACCGAGCAGAGAGCCGAGACCGGGAGTGAAGATCATGTCCTGGATCGAGACAGGTTCGAACAGGGCTTCCAGGCCGAACTCATAGATCGAGGAGAGGGTGAACGAGTACCAGAATGCGCCGGTCTCGCTCAGGCCCCGCTCTCTGCCCCGGGTGTAGTAGGTCATACCCCAGTAGGGGTGGAGGATGTAGTTGATGTACCACTCGTCGGGATCCCAGCGGGGATGGGTGACGTTATCCCACCACTTGTTCACCGTGTACTCCTCTTTCTGCTCATCGGTCCAGGCGGAGATCTCTTCCGGAAGAACATACAGCAGGCCGATGATAAAGAACTGGTAACCGAAGAAGTATCCTGCATCCTTGCGCAGCCCAGGATAGTCTGCCGGACTGGTGTCTCCAAGCTCTCTGCCGTAACCGTAGGGTCGTTCAGCGGCCGGTTCGCTGCTGTCGAGGATGACGTTGCCGGTCAATGTGGAGAGGTGGGTGGAATGAAACAGCGTACTGCGTTGCAGTTCTGTCTCATAGAATGAAACCGGGCTTTCTGGCAACCACTCTGAACTGTTCGCCGCACCCCAGGGGAGCAGGCTGATGATCAGGATAATCAGTCGACTCATGGCACCTTTCATGTCTGCTTGTCTGATTGCACTCTGCATAGATGCCAGAAATCCTAGTAACACCCGGAAAATCTAATACAACCTGGATCCACACCAATCGCCCGGCTCGATTGTGGATGTCATTGGCTCTTCTGGCGACCACTCCATTTGGTCCAGCCTCTCAGTCTCAAAAAAGGACTATCCGCACCTAAGAGCTACTATTCATCGGCTGCCACTCTGATTTCTAAACCACCAGCCCTGATATCCGGATCTGAGAGGGTGATGAGTGGGACCACGGAAAAAGGTGTCAGGGTCGCCAAACCGCGCGATTATAGCGGATTGGGGGGCGGGCGCCCACTGCTATTGTGGGATTTGAGCGTCAGTTGGTTTTGCGCAGGTTTTCCAGATTGTTCAATACCCGCTGGGCACGTTGAATCTTCTCCCGTGCCCGCTGGTCCTGGGGGTCGAGTGCCAGTGCCGCCCGCCAGGTCGCCTTCGCGCTTTCGATTTCACCATCCCGGTAGAGGCGGTCCCCTGCGCTCAGAAGGTTGTCGATATAGCGTTGCAGTTGCCGGTTGACCATCGCCAGCATCTCTTTGGCGCGGCTGTTATTCGGTACATCTTTGAGAATTTTCTGCAGAGCGTGCTTGGCATCCCGCAGCTGGCCACTCTCCAGGAGCCGGTTGGCTTCCGCCAGACGCTTGTCCAGCTTCTCTTTCCAGCGCTTCTGGCGGGCGGATTTCTCTTTTTTCTCCAGTGCCTTCTTGCTTTCGCTCTGCTCTTTCAGCAGGTGGTCCATCAGGTTTTGATCCGACTCGTCCAGCTTCAGTGAGAGCGCAATACTGAGGCAATCCTTGGCCAGTGCATTATTCCGCTTGTAGTGTCGCCAACCGCAGTCTGACAGGGCGAGGCGCATACTCTGCAGTTGTGCCTGGGTCTGCTCCAGCAGTTGCAGATATTGAGGGTTGTTGCTGGATTTGGTCAGCTTCACCAGAATCGGCAGCTGATTTTTAAGCGCCGAGGTGTTACTGATCAGCAGTTGGTCGTTCAGCTCCTCCTCAACGATTTTCTGCTGTCCACGCAGATTTTTCAGCTCCTGAATGTAGGTCTGATTCTTGTGTTGGCCGAGGCTGGCCTGATTGAGGAGCTGGATGGCCTCGCTGTAGCGTCCTTTGGCGACCAGTTGCCGGCTGTATTCAAGGGAGTCATCTTTGACCGGTGCAGGGGTCTCTCTGGGTTGCAGCAGCTGGCATCCGCTCAGCAGTAACTGACAGATACAGACTGTAATTAGGGTCAGTGAAGACTTCATCCAGGGTGTTTGTTCAGGATATGGGCCATGGTGCGCATCAACCATTGACCAAATTCTCGCGACGGTGTTCCCGCGATGGAGGGAGAAACCCGGTTTTTTTTGCCTCTGATTTTCAATTCCGGCTGTCGGTGCAGCTCAACCATCTCGTTGACTCCAGGAAACTTCGCTGTGGTCTCACTCATCATTATGCCATCGGCCGGAGCGGCACCACAGAGCCGGGAGGCCAGATTCACACTGTCTCCGACCACGGTATACTCCAGCCGGTCGGGAATGCCGATATTGCCAGCCAACATGACACCGCTGTTGATTCCGATGCGTAGCATAATCGGCTCTTTTCCCTCTTGCCGGCGCTGTTTGTTGATATGGCGCACCATGGCCTGGATCAGCCAGGCGCAGCGAACCGCCTGTTGGCCATGCTCGTCGTCCGCTTCGGGGACGCCAAATAGGATCATAGCACTGTCACCGATGAATTTATCGACCACTCCGCGACAGCGATGGGCCGCATCGGCAATCGCACCGAGATAGAGATTGAGCAGCGAGGCAACCTCATCCGCTGGCAGATCTTCCGACAGTTGGGTGAAACCCACGATGTCGCAGAACAGCACGCTGCCCTCCATCTCCTGGTTGGCGAGTCGGGGCTGGGAGAGATTGGAGAGGATCTTGTCCGCCACCACCGGTGAGACATAGCGGGAGAGGGCATCCTCCACCTGGCGTTTTTCCAGCATGCCGGCCGACATGCGCTCGAAGTGGGCGTAAACCTGTCCGATCTCATCCTTTCGGTCCTCATCCCCCTGGGAGATCAGCATCCCCGCTTCCGGTTGATGGCCGGCCTGGGCCAGCAGGGTGATCGGTCGGCTGAGGCGCTTGCTCAAAACATAGGAGAGAATTGCCGCAATCAGGATCAGGCCGATGGTGGCGAAACTGATAATACGAATGGTGCGTTTCTGGTTGCGGTCGAGAAAGGCCCGATCCAGGGTGATCATGGCGTGTCCCGCGATGACATCCCGAAAATGGATGGGGCTGAAGAAGGTGATCGCCGGATGTCGGCTGTTCTCCTCATCCCGCCACGACCAGATCATTGGAGTGAGCTCCTCTGTGGTCGGCAGCTGATGGGGTACATTGCCCGAGATCACCCAGGGCTTCTCCGAAGGAACGATGGCTGCACCCACCACGTTGTCATTCTGAGTTTGACGACTGACCAGGCCCTGCAGGTTGAACTGGTCATCCGCCAGCAGGGGTTCGCTCGCCGAGTGGGCCAGCTGTTCAACCAGCACCTCACCGAAGCCTCTCACTTCACGCATGTGGAAGCTGGTCTGCTGGGTGATCAGAAACCAGCCGAGAACGCCCATGACCATGGTGATCAGGGTGCCGATATAGATCGTCCATTTGATGGAGATCGGTACAGGTGCTTTACGAAATAGTCGAACCAGCCAGTTAAACAAGACAATAATCCAATATAGTCAGTGGAGTGGGGTGTTTATATTGGTTTTGATGAGGATTTCAGGGCAATCCGGGAGCGAGATTATAACCCTATTTCCACCCGCTGTCGTAGACTCTGTCGATATTATCGTTAAGGTTAAAGAGTGGCGCCGGTTTAATCGTTCAGGCGACCTGTTTGATGTGCTGAATCAGTCTCGCCGAGATCTCCTCGATCGACATGGAGGTGGTCTCAAGATAGGGAATATTGTAGTGCTTGAACAGACCCTCAGCCAGTTTGACCTCCATTTTACACTGTTCAAGAGAGGAGTAGCGGCGGTCCGGGCGTCTCTCCTGGCGGATACGTTGCAGTTGATGTGGGTCGATGGTCAGACCGTACAACTTGTCCTTGTACTTTGCGAGGATCTTCGGCAGCAGGTCACTGTGCAGATCGTCATCAGTGAGCGGGTAGTTGGCGGCCAGCACGCTGTGCTGCAGCCCTAAAAAGAGGCAGGTAGGGGTTTTGCCGCTACGCGAGACGCCAACCAGAATCAGGTCGGCTGTCTCATAGTTCTTGGTAATCGCACCATCGTCATTGTTGAGGGCGAAATTGACCGCGTGGATACGCTGGTCATAGGCACGACCGTTCTTGGTGGTATGGAATTGCCCCAGGGCATGGGAGGAGGGAAGATCCAGCTCCTCTTCCAGACGGGTGGTGAAGGTTTCGAAGAAATCCATCACCGGTACATCCAGGGTTTTGAAATAGTCGCGGATCGAGGGATCCACCAGGGTGGTGAAGACGATCGGTTTCTGTCCCGACTCGATGGTCGTGTGGTTGATCCGCTCAGCCACCCGGCGGGCCTTCTCCAGACTGTCTATGAACGGCCAATGCACGGTCTCATATTCAAAACCGTCGAACTGACTCAGCAGCGAGCGCCCCATCGCTTCGACAGTGATACCGGTATGGTCGGCAAGGAAATAGACAGTACGTTTCATTGGGATTTCAGATGACTCTACACTGATTGAGAAAGTCGGCGGGGAGACCGACGGTCTCCCCGGTACACACTAGTCACTCATGCCGGTCAACAACCTCCAGGTATCGACAACCGTGTCAGGGTTCAGCGATACACTGGTAATCTTCTGCTCCACCAGCCACTCCGCAAGGTCGGGGTAATCGGACGGCCCCTGGCCGCAGATACCGACATATTTACCCGCTTTGTTACAGGCCTGAATTGCCATGCTGAGCATCCGTTTGACCGCCGGGTTGCGCTCATCGAAGCTGCTGGCAACCAGCCCGGAATCCCGGTCCAGTCCCAGGGTCAGCTGGGTCATGTCGTTGGAGCCGATGGAGAAGCCGTCAAAGTACTCCAGGAACTCTTCCGCCAGCACCGCATTGGATGGCAGTTCGCACATCATGATGACACGCAGGTCGTTTTCACCCCGTTTCAGGCCATTCTGTTCCAGCAGGCTGATCACGCCAGCGGCTTCATCCAGGGTACGGACGAAGGGGATCATGATCTCAACATTACTGAAGCCCATCTCTTCGCGAACCCGTTTCAGGGCACGGCACTCCAGCTCAAAGCAGGGTCTGAAGCTCTCGGAGATATAGCGCGAAGCACCACGGAAACCGATCATCGGATTCTCTTCGGAGGGCTCATAGAGCTTGCCGCCGATCAGGTTGGCGTACTCATTCGACTTGAAGTCGGACATGCGTACAATGACCGGTTTGCCCTCGAATGCGGCTGCCAGGGTGGAGATGCCTTCCACCAGCTTCTCCACATAGAACTCCACCGGATCGTTGTAGCCGTTCATCTGGCTCTGTGCGGCCGCCTTGATATCCTCAGGCAGTTTGTCGAACTCCATCAGAGCGCGGGGATGGACGCCGATGGTGGTGTTGATGATGAACTCCAGCCGGGCCAGACCGATACCCCCATTGGGAATTCGGCTGAAGGCGAAGGCGCGGCTCGGATTGGCCACATTCATCATGATCTTGGCCGGTGCTTCCGGCAGACTGGTGACATCACCCTGGGTGACCGAGTACTTCAGCAGGCCCTCATAGATGAAGCCGTCATCGCCTTCCGCACAGGAGACCGTCACCTCCTGGCCTTCCTGGAGTTTTTCCGTCGCATCATGACAGCCGACCACCGCGGGGATGCCCAGCTCGCGGGCGATGATCGCCGCGTGGCAGGTGCGACCGCCCCGGTTGGTGACAATCGCCGAAGCTTTTTTCATTACCGGTTCCCAGTCAGGATCGGTCATATCGGTGACCAGTACATCACCGGCCTCCACCTTGGCCATCTCACTGGCATCGGCAATCACCTTGGCGACGCCGCTACCGATACGCTGACCAATAGCGCGGCCCTGAACCAGCACTTTGCCGTCGCTCTGTTCCAGCTTGAAACGTTCGACGGAGGTGGTGTCGACCCGGCTCTCAACAGTTTCCGGTCGTGCTTGCAGGATGTAGAGCTGACCGTCAGTACCGTCCAGGCCCCATTCGATATCCATCGGTCGCTGGTAGTGCTTCTCGATGGTGATCGCCATCTGAGCGAGGCTCTCGACCTGCTCGCTGGTGAGCGAGAAACTGGTTTGATCCTGTGGCGCTACATCGACCGTCTTGACCCGCTCCTCGCCTTCCTGGCCGTAGACCATCTTGATCGCCTTGCTGCCCAGATTGCGGCGCAGAATAGCCGGTCTGCCGGCTTCCACATTGCCTTTGTGCACATAGAATTCATCGGGATTGACGGCACCCTGTACCACGGTCTCACCCAGGCCGTAGGAGCTGGTGATGAATACTGCATCCTTGAAACCGGATTCGGTGTCGAGGGTGAACATTACCCCGGCAGAGCCTACGTCGGAGCGCACCATCCGTTGGATGCCTGCAGAGAGTGCCACATCCTCATGGGCGAATCCCTGGTGAACACGATAGGAGATGGCTCGATCGTTATACAGAGAGGCGAATACCTCTTTGATTGCGATCATCACGTCATCCAGACCCTGTACGTTGAGAAAGGTCTCCTGCTGTCCGGCAAAGGAGGCGTCGGGGAGGTCTTCAGCAGTCGCTGAGGAGCGCACCGCCACAGAGGGAACCTCCTCAGCCTCACCCACCAGCTTCTTGTAGGCTGCGGTGACAGCGTTCTCCAGCTCTTCCGGAAACTCGGCTTCGACCACCCATTCACGCACTGTCTTGCCCGCTTCCGCCAGTGCCGTGACATCGCTCACATCGAGTTGCTGCAACAGCGGGTCGATTCGCTCCGCAAGGCGGTTGTGTCGCAGAAACTCACGATAGGCGTGGGCAGTGGTGGCAAAGCCACCGGGAACGGAGACGCCAGCATCGGCAAGACCGCTGATCATCTCACCAAGCGATGCGTTTTTACCGCCGACCTGATCGACATCATGCATTTTCAGGTTTTCAAACCAGATTATTTGTTCATTCACCGCTTGCCCTCGGCTTGTGGATTGATTGGATGGATCAGTCATTGTTTTAACCTCTGAGGTGGTCTCCTTGACGTTGGCAGCTGTTTCCGCTGCACAGACAGCTTTTACCACAGCCTGTGCCCTCTTCCTTATGAGGACCAAACTCAGGATGCAGTTTAGAAAAGCGTCGGGTGATGGACTGGACGATCAACCAGCCCAACAACAGAATCGGTATCACGGTCATGGCGATGAGATAGTCGAGCATCGAATCAGCCTCCGAGTCCGGCAAAGCCCATGAACGAGAGTGAAAGCAGACCCCCCAGCATCAGACTTACGGCAGCACCCTGAGTGATGCTCGGCATGGTGGAAAGCTCAAGCTTCTCGCGCAGACCGGCCATCAGCAGGATCGCCAGAATAAAACCGACTCCGGCACCCAGTGCATAGACCAGGGATTGCAGGAAACTGTACTCCTTGAATGTCTGGAACAGGGCCAGACCGAGGATCGCACAGTTGGTGGTGATCAACGGCAGAAAGATGCCCAATGATCGAAACAGGGCGGGGCTGAATTTCTTTAGGGTCATCTCCACCAATTGTACGGCACTGGCGATCACCGCTATATAGGCGATCAGGCGCAGGAATTCGATCTCAAAGGCCACCAGGACCTCATTGATCAGAAACGCACAGACTGAACTGACCAACATCACAAACAGGGTTGCCAGGCCCATTGGTAAGGCGGTATTGATCTTTCCCGAGACACCGAGGAACGGGCACAGGCCGAGAAACAGGGCAAGTACAAAGTTGTTAGCCAGTACAGCGTTGAGAAAGATAAAGCTTAGGGTTTCTGTCGCCATAGTGGTCACTTTATGATGTTTGAGGGGAGCAGGCTGCAACGGCCTGCAGGGCTCTGAGCCAATTTCATCGGATCGATCCTGATGTTCATGATTCTGACGCCGGATTCAATTCAGTCTCGGATTTGCGCTGCTTCAGCCACTCGAACAGCAGCAGCCAGGCACCCAGTACCAGAAAGCCGCCGGCGGGGAGCACCATCACCACCCAGGGTTCGAATCTGGGGCCGAACAGATCGATGCCGAACAGGCTGCCGGCACCGAGTATTTCGCGAACCACGCCAAGGCAGAGCAGGGCCAGGGTAAATCCCAGCCCCATGCCAGTGGCGTTGACGATCGACTTCAATGGCGGATTCCTGGAAGAGTAGGCCTCGGCCCGGCCCAGTATCATGCAGTTGGCTACGATCAGCTGGATGAAAGCACCCAGTGCATTGTAGAGATCCAGGGAGATCGCCTGGATGGTGTAGTCGACAATGGTGACAAAGGTGGCGATGATGACGATGTAGGTGGCGATGCGCACCTGCTTGGGAATGCTGTTACGCAACAGCGAGATCAAAGTGCCCGAGGCGAGCAGTACGAAAAGTGTTGCAATACCCATCGCCAGGGCATTGATGGCCGAGTTGGTCACTGCCAGTACCGGGCACATGCCCAGCAGCATGACAAACACAGGGTTCTCACGCCACAAACCTTCACTGAAGGTATCCCAGGTGATGGTGTTGTCTTGTTTTTTCGCCATGGTTATCAGTTAGTTCAATTCAGTTATTGTCAATCAATCGGACTCTGTCTTACTTTGCACATGATCAATTAATTCAGGCATTGTTCACTGTGTCCCGCTGTCCGAAGTTTCAGCTTCGCTAGGTGGCGGCGCATTGCGTATCACATCAATGTGCGGCATCAACTGGGGCAGCAATTGCTGAGCGGATTGATTCAGCGCCTTGCCGACCGCTTGCGACGAGATGGTCGCACCGGATATGGCGTCAATCTCCCAAGGGTTCTGCTTGGTGCCCGCTTTGACGGTCACAATCTCATTGGCCAGTTTGTCGCCGCCTGCACTCAGCTTTGCCTCCAGCGCATCAAAGTTGGCGACAAAATTGGCATCGGTGATGATTTTGTCTCCCAGCCCCGGGGTTTCTGCCAGCTTAAGCACTTTGATCCCACGTATGCATTCACAATCCGCATCGTAGCCATACAGCAGGTGAATCATATCCGCATAGCCCTGAGCACCGGCCTTAGCGGCGACACCTTTCAGGTTGCCCTGCTGATCGTAACCCGCGTAGACCAGCACCCCCTCAGTGGGACCATCCGGGGTGACTGCCGTCACCGCTGATTCAGTGACCAGGAAATCACGTCGGGCTACCGCACCGGGGATCACCTGAAACACCGCGGCCTCAATGGCACGCCGTTGGTTTTCAGCGATGATCGGTTTGGTCAGCTGGTAGGTGAGAACCACCAGAAAACCCGACAACATGGCGATCCCCATCAGGGTACGGATCATCGGGCCCGTCGGGGTGGACGGTTGGATGGCTTGAGCTTCCGGTGTACTCATTTGCCTGCCCTCTGCTCGCCGAACACCCTGGGTTGGGTGATCTGATCAATCAACGGTGTGGCAGCATTGCCCAGCAGGATGGCATACATCACCCCTTCGGTCAGACCGCCGAAGAGTCGGATGATCACGGTGATCACGCCAATCATCAAGGCATAGATCACCACCCCGAGAGGTGTAACCGGTGAGCCAACCATGTCACTGGCCATGAACCAGGCGCCGAGCATCAGGCCGCCGGAGAGCACCACGAACAGTGGATCCGGATATTTGGCCGGATCGATCACGTAGAAGATGCCAGCAGTCACTGCAGCGCCGAGCAGGACCAGCACCGGAATGCGCCAATCGAGCATCCCTCTTGCCGCCAGATAGAGACCACCGGCCAGAATCAGCAGCGCGGATGTTTCGCCGGCGGAACCGGCGGTGGTACCGAGCAGCATATCCATATGGTCGGTCACTACACCTTCAAATTTCTGCAGTGCCAGTGGGGTGGCGCCGGAAAAGGCATCCACGGTGACTTCCGAGACCCAGTCGCCCACAGCGGGGGGTTGCAGGAATGGAGGCGTCAGTGTGGTGGGGATGAACTGGCTGAAGCGGCCATCGAAAAATGCCGGTGTCCAGGTGGTGATGGCAACCGGGAAAGCGGCTTGAACAAAGGCCCGACCGATCAGTGCGGGATTCATGGCATTCATACCCAGTCCACCGAACATCGCCTTGCCCAGCGCCACACCGACGAAGGCGGCAACCGCACCCATCCAGAGGGGGAAACCCGGGGGCAGAGTCATTGCCAGCAACAGGCCGGTAATGGTGGCGGACCAGTCTCCCAGGGGACTGGGCTTTCCGCTCAGCGCATTGAACATACGCTCACTCAACAGGCAGGTCAGGGTGACAACCACCAGCAGTGCCAGCGCGCTGATACCGAATTGCCAGACAGTGAATGCACAGATCGGTAGCAGGGCGTAGACCACATTGCGCATGATGACGACCACATCCTCCCCGGCATGGGCATGAGGTGAGGTACGCAGTTCAATGGTGGGTTTTTTACTCATGTTTGTTTTTCAGCTATACAACGTATGCCGGAGGGTTAGGCAGCCTGTTCCCGGTTGATCGCTTTGGCGATCCGAAAATACTGCACCAGGGGGATATTCGAGGGGCAGACATAGGAGCAGCAGCCACACTCGAAACAGTCGGTCAGATGATAGTCTTCAGCCATCTCCTCATATTTACGCTTCGCAGCCAGTTGTCCAAGCATCGAGGGATTGAGATGCATGGGGCAGGCACTGACACAACGGGCACAACGGATACAGGGCCAGATTTTGTGGCTCTCTTCCTCGATGGAGGGTTCATTGAGGACCAACAGTCCGGAGGTTCCCTTGGTAATCGGGGTATCCAGTGCGGAGACGGCGGGCCCCATCATCGGACCGCCCAGTATAAACTCAGTACGAGCACCCTCATAACCCACATAATCGAGAATATATCGGATCGGGGTACCCAGTGGCACCAGGTAGTTGGCCGGCTTGGCGATACCGGGCCCTGCGACGGTGATCACCCGTTCGATCAACCCCCGTCCTTTGGGCAGCAGAGCCCCCAGACCGGCCAGGGTGCCCACATTATTGACCACTACGCCCACATCGGCGGGAAGGCCGCCTGTGGGTACCTC
>JAHRHW010000479.1 GCA_019100305.1 Candidatus Thiodiazotropha taylori
TTGGACAGAGGGGCGGCGCGGATGATCTCATCCGCGCCGCCCTTTTTTGTATGCAACTTGAACCCACGGGTTCAGGTTTAAACCGGGAGAAGTTCAATGAACAAACAGACCGTCCTCTATCCCAAGCATCAACAGATGGGAGCCAAATTGGTGCCCTTCGGTGGCTGGGATATGCCTCTACACTATGGATCCCAGCTTCAGGAACACCATCAGGTGCGTCAGGATGCGGGTATGTTCGATGTCTCACACATGACCGTTGTCGATTTGCAGGGCTCCGGGGTCAAATCCTATCTGCGTCATCTGCTGGCCAACGATGTCGACCGTTTGAAGAATGAGGGTAAAGCGCTCTACTCCTGTATGCTCAATGAGCAGGGTGGTGTGGTGGATGACCTGATAGTCTACTACCTGGGTGACGAGTGGTATCGCATGGTGGTGAATGCGGCCACCACCGAGAAAGATCTGGCGTGGATGGAGAAGCAGTCTACCGGGTTTGAACTGGAGATCACCCCACGGCGTGACCTGGCGATGATTGCGGTACAGGGGCCGAATGCAAAATCAAAGACTCTGCCGCTACTCTCTGAAACATTACAGCAGGCTGGGGAGTTGAAGCCTTTCAATGCCGTGGCCGATGGGGACTGGTTTGTTGCCAGTACCGGTTATACCGGCGAGGATGGCTTCGAAATCATGGTGCCTGGGGATCAGGCCGCAGACTTCTGGCAGGCGCTGAGTGATGCGGGAGTAGCTCCCTGTGGTCTGGGTGCGAGGGATACTCTGCGTCTTGAGGCGGGTATGAATCTCTACGGTACCGACATGGATGATGAGATCTCCCCGCTTGAGGCAGGACTTGCCTGGACCGTTGCCTGGGAGCCAGCAGATCGGCAATTCATCGGTCGAGGCCCCTTGGAAGCTCAGCGCAAGGATCCCCAGAAGAAGAAATTCATCGGTCTGGTCTTGACCGGACGAGGGGTGCTGCGTAACCATTTGAAACTGTTTAACGGAGAGCAGGAGATCGGTGAGATTACCTCAGGGGGCTTTTCACCCACCCTGGAGCGATCCATCGCTTTTGCTCGTGTATCGCCTGATGTTGGAGAGAGCTGTGATGTTGAAATTCGCGGCAAACGGGTTCCGGCACAGGTAGTGAAACCACCTTTCGCACGTCAGGGTAAAGCTGTCCTGGCGCTGTAACAATCGATCAATATTTTTCTAAAGGATAGTCACATGAGTAATACACCCACTGACCGCCGTTATGCGAAATCCCACGAATGGATAAAAGATGAAGGTGACGGCAGTCTGACCATCGGAATTACAGATCACGCACAGGAGCTGCTGGGTGATCTGGTGTTTGTCGATCTACCGGAAGTCGGTCAGTCTCTTGATGCCGGGGGCGACTGCGCGGTTGTTGAGTCGGTTAAAGCGGCCTCGGATGTCTACAGCCCGGTAAGCGGTGAAGTGATCGCAATCAACGATGCTCTGGATGGCGCACCCGAGACGATCAATGAAGATGCCTTTGGCGATGGCTGGATGTTCAAAGTCAAAGCATCCGACATGTCTGAACTGGACGGCCTGCTGGATGCTGAGGGCTATGACGCCCTGGTGGCTGAGGAAGAGTAGGACGCAGGGTTTTAATACAAGCGATTGATGAGGCGGATATGCCATTTATCCCACACACAGAAGATGATATTCAGGAGATGCTGGCGACCATCGGGGTCGAGAGTATCGATGACCTGTTTGATGAAATTCCAACTGAGCTTCGTTGCGGAGAGTTGCAGGAGATTCCCCCGGGATTGCCTGAGATGGAAGTGGCCAGCTTGATGCAGAGTCGTGCCCATACCGATGGAGAGCCACTCTGTTTCATCGGCGCGGGAGCCTATGATCACCATATCCCGGCAGCGGTGTGGGAGTTGACCACCAGGGGAGAGTTCTACACGGCCTATACCCCTTATCAGGCGGAGGCCAGTCAAGGTACTTTGCAGTTGCTCTATGAGTTCCAGTCTATGATGACCGGGCTGACTGCAATGGATGTCTCCAATGCGTCTCTCTATGATGGCGCCTCAGCCTTGGCCGAAGCTGTATTGATGGCGGTCAGAGGTAATCGTAAATCCAAATCGAAACGGATCCTGTTGCCTGGAAACCTGCATCCGCACTATCGTCGGGTGGCCCGCAGTATCGTCCGCAATCAGAAGATCGAACTGGTTGAAGTGGCTTATGACAAGTCGACCGGTCAGGTTGATATGGCGGATCTGGAAAAACATGCCGGTGAGGACTATGCTGCGCTGGTGATCCCCCAGCCAAACTTTTTCGGTGTCCTGGAGCAGATCGATGTGTTGACCGACTGGGCTCATCAAAATGGCATGGTGGCGATCGCGGTCGTCAATCCTCTGGCCATGTCACTGCTCAAGCCGGCCGGTGAATGGGGTGAACAAGGTGCCGATATCTGTTGTGGCGAAGGTCAGCCCCTAGGGGCACCGCTTGCCTCAGGCGGACCCTATTTCGGTTTCCTCTGTTGCACGGACAAACTGGTGCGACAGATGCCTGGACGAATTATCGGCAAGACGGTGGATATGGATGGCAAGCCGGGTTA
>JAHRHW010000480.1 GCA_019100305.1 Candidatus Thiodiazotropha taylori
CGTTGTGCTGTGCTTTCTAAGATACTGCTTGGCCAGTCTCCAGGGTTTGTTACAAGCCATATCCGATTCACAGTTGAAGACGTTCTGCAGAGCGTCACTGAAACTCTCCTCCGCCTCCTCGATCGGATTGGTGGTGCTGTTGAGCTGCTTCAGCTCGCGAAAGCGTTTCAGATCCATGGCAAAGGATTGGCGAATGCGGTTTTTGTGGTGTTCACGGTCGATGATTGAACTGTAGGCATCCTGCAGTGCCTGGCGTTTGACATCGATGTCCTTCAGCATCTTTTTCGATACCGGCTTACCACTCAGCTCTCTTTGAGCGGCAAACTGTTCCATATCATCGAGGGTCGATTTAAGACGCTTGATATTCGATTGGGTGACGCGAATATGGGTGTCCACGGCCTGCAGCTGACCGTTCCGGGTCATTAAGATATCGTCTTCCGTACGGAAGGTTCTCAACAGTACCCGATCCAGTGCCTGTTGCTTTTCCAGCACTCGTTGACGCTCGAGCCTGAGGCGCTCCTGCTCCTGTTCCTGCCTCAGCTCCTCATCCGTTTTTGCCGCATCCACCTGTTTCACGGTGATGCCTTGTTGATCCAGGTGGGATCTTGCCCGATGAGTCTCGGAGGGGGGGAGCTTGTCTGAGTAGTGGGTGCGCCCTTCATCATCCACCCACTTGTAGAGCTTTCCTGCGTAGCAACTGAGTGACAGATTGAAGCACAAGAAGATAATAATACTGAGATTTTTCAAACCCATACTCACTGAAAATTCTGACTTATCGAATATACACCAACTTCGATTATACTGCTCGACTCATCTCATAAGATAGCTACTTTGTGGAACAGTTCACCCTTTTAATTATTTCTATTCTGGCAAATCTCTTCTCCGCCTTCTCCGGCGGTGGTGCCGGGCTGGTCCAATTACCCGCCCTGATATTCCTTGGATTGCCCTTCGGTATCGCCCTGGCGACCCATAAAGTGGCCTCAGTGGCTCTTGGTATAGGTGCCACCATCAGACATTTACGGGAAGGGGGATTGGAGCGGCAGTTTGTCATCTTCATGCTCAGTGCCGGATTACCCGGGGTGATCATCGGTGCCAGTCTGATTTTGCAGATACCTGATCGGATCGCAGAGGTAGCATTGGGTATTCTGACCCTGGGTCTGAGTCTCTACTCGTTCATGAGTCCCCAGCTGGGTCAGGAGTATCGGGCCATACACAGAGACGGGAAAGGGATGCTCTACGGTGCTGTGGGGCTGTTTCTGATCGGTGTGCTTAACGGCTCGCTCACCTCGGGTACCGGTCTGTTCGTCACCCTTTGGCTGGTCCGCTGGTTTGGACTCGATTACCAACGGGCCGTGGCGCATACACTGGTGCTGGTTGGTGTATTCTGGAATGGTACCGGCGCTGTCACATTGGGAATACTGGGCGAGATCTGGTGGCAGTGGTTGCCGGTGTTGATTGTCGGTTCACTGATTGGCGGTTATCTCGGCGCCCATCTGTCGATTGCCAAAGGCAACCGATGGATCAAACGTGGATTTGAAACGGTAACCCTGTTGGTGGGGGTCAAACTGATTGTGGGGTAGGTGTTAAGTCTCTATGAGATCTGTAGCCATCTCCGGCAGAGGTGCTGGCAGAGATCCTGACTGGCGAAAGGAGATAGACCACCAGGGCAAAAGGTACTTGAGTACTAAAACTCTTTACATCCAGCTTCATCAAAGGGTTTTGCTGGGGCCATGCCCCGCCAAATAATCCTAAAGTTAACTACCATGCGCTACTAGGGCCGATCGGATTCGTGTCAACAGGCCCTAGACCCCATAGGTTTGTCGATAGGCTTGAATTCGCTCCAGATCCGTTGCAGAGCCCTCTTTCTGTTGCAGATACTCGATCAGCTGCTCAAGCCTGACAATGGCGCTGACCGGCAGACCATAGTCAGCTTCGACCTCCTGAATGGCAGATCGCTCACCCTGTCCTCTCTCCTGCCTGTCCAGGGCAATCACCACACCAGCCGGGGTGGCCTGCTCATGTTTGATGATCTCCATAGACTCACGCACCGAGGTGCCGGCCGAGATCACGTCATCAATGATCATGATTCTGCCATCCAGCGGATGTCCGACAATGACTCCCCCTTCACCATGATCCTTAGCCTCCTTGCGGTTGAAGGCGTAGGGCAGATCCAGGCCGTGCTGATCGTAAAGGGCAGCTGCCGTTACCGCTGCCAGGGGAATGCCTTTGTAGGCTGGACCGTAAAGCACATCGAATTCAATCCCGGAATCAACAATGGCCTGGGCATAGTAGCGTCCCAATCTGGCCAGGCTGGCACCGGTGTTGAACAGACCTGCATTGAAAAAATAGGGGCTGACACGACCGGATTTCAGAGTGAATTCACCAAATCGCAGTACCTCGACATCGAGTGCGAAGTCGAGAAATTCCCGTTGATAATCCTGCATGATTGAATACCTGTTTTGAGCAAGGTGCGCATTGTAACCCATTCTTAATCCCTTAGGGCCGGTTGGCGTTGATCCATTACACC
>JAHRHW010000065.1 GCA_019100305.1 Candidatus Thiodiazotropha taylori
CATGAAGAGATACCGGTGGATGTCAGAGTGGTCTGTGCCACCAATCAGAACCTTGAAGAGAAGATATCCAGTGGTGAGTTTCGTGAAGATCTCTACTACCGGATCAGTGAGATCATCATCGATATTCCGCCACTGCGTGAGAGGGCAGGGGATGCCGTGCTGTTGGCCTGGTCGTTCATGTCCAAGTACGCCAAGCAGAACAATTCCAAAGTCAACGGATTTACAACCGATGCATTGCAGGCGATTGAGGCTTATCAGTGGCCGGGCAATGTACGTGAACTCGAAAATCGCATAAAACGTGCCGTGGTGATGGCTGATGATCAATTGATAACCCCAGGGGAACTGCAACTCAACCCTGATGGTGAAGAGAACATGCCGATCAATCTGAGAGAGGTCAGAGAGCATGCGGAAGCCAGGGCGATTATCAGGGCGATGAGTTATGTGGGGGGGAATGTGTCGAAAGCGGCTGATCTGCTCGGCGTCAGCCGACCCACGCTCTACGATCTGGTGAATAAATATGGATTGAAATAGCGCATCACCCGTAATAGCCCGATACCTCAACAGGCCATTTTCCGGGTTTCAGGAATAGCCTGGGATATGACGTGAGATATTGAGTGTGGTTATCAGCCTGTAGAGCGCCACAATGCGGAGCAAGGGTTGTCTTGAAGCCACTCATAGTTTGATTTTTAGCACAGCGACAGAGCGAAAATTACCTGCTTGCAAACTGCCTTAACAATACTTGGATTGATTGGAGAAACTGATGCCCGTCTATAGAGGTGGATCGACAACTATCACTACACTGATACTCACAGTGATTCTGCTTGTGGGCTGTTCCGGTGGGGTGAGTGAAGAGGAGCGTTATCAAAACGCACTCACCAGCTATTCCAATCAAGAGTTCACTAAAGCGATCATCGAACTTAAAAATCTTCTGCAAGCGAATGGAAAACACCAGGCGGGTCGGATACTGCTGGCCAAGACCTATTTGCAACTGGGAGATGGAATCGCAGCTGAAAAGGAGATCAACAGCGTCAACGAGACGCAAAGTGCAGATTCTGAATTTCAACAGATTGTTCTCGATGCCTGGCGTCTGCAGGGTAAATACAAACAGATTGTCGAGCGCTATGAGGCCGGTGATTTTACCGAGCTGGAACAGCGACCGCTGATTCAGACGGTCGCTGATGCCTATATCCACCTGCGTCAGCCTGACAAAGCCGACAATCTGGCTGAGACTCTGTTGAACAACGATGCCGGGAATGCGGATGCGCTGGTGGTACGTGCTAAAGCGGCAAGTATGCGTGACCGGGATGAGCAGGCGATCGAGTTTCTCAACAAAGCGATCGGACTCGATGCTGAGAATCCACAGGCCTGGCGGGCACTGGGTGGTATCCAGTCCAAGTTGCAGCAGTTCGATCAGGCGATAGAGTCTCTGAAACGGGCGGTCTCCCTCAATCGGCCGGATGACTCGAAACAGGAGCAATTTCTCACCCAGACATCACTGGTTCAAATGCTGATTTTAAAATCCAGATTCACCGAGAGTAAACAGTATCTTGGTGAGCTCAAGAGTGAGTTCAGCAGCCATCCGATCGTTGTCTATTTGTCCGGTCTGCACAACTACATCGACAAAAAGTATGAGCTGGCAAAAACAGAATTGACGGATGCGCACAACGCCTTGCCAAATCACTTGCCGACCATATTGCTGCTGGGAGCAACCCACTTTGCGGATAACAACCTGGAACAAGCCAATGTTCTGCTGTCGCGCTACGTCAATCAGGTACCGACTCATCTTCAGGCAAGAAAACAACTCGGCGAGATCAAACTGCGCTTGAACAAACCCAAGGAGGCTCTCTCCATCCTCAAATCCTCAAGCGATCAGCAAAAGGATCACCAACTGCTCTCGATGATCGGTGCTGCCGCCAGTCAATCCGGTGATTTTCTGCAAGGCGTCGAATATCTGAAAAAGGCGGTCAAATCCAATCCTGAAAATACCCAGATCCGACAGGAGTTGGCGAAGCTCTATCTGAATCAGGGTGCGGTGGACGATGCTATCGCAGAGCTTGAACAGATGGACAGTACGTCCGGTAAGAGCACCACCAATCTGTTGATTCTTTCCTATCTGAAAAAACAGGATCTCGCAGCGGCCAGAAACAAGTCTGATCAAGTGTTTGCCGAAAACCAGAACCTGTCAGCGACAGACTATTACCTTCGTGCCGTGATCGAGTTGCAATCCGGGAACCGGCATGAAGCCAGAGAGAATCTGCGCAATGCGGTTGAAGTGAACAGAGCCTATGTGCCGGCCCTGGTGGCACTGGGTCGGATGGACCTTGAGGATGGCCGGTTGAGCGAGGGCAGTGATCGGCTCGATCTGGTTCTGGCAACTGACCCGGAGAATACGCACGCCTTGCTGCTGCTGGCGCAAATCAGTGAACGCTCCGGTCAGCAGAGAGAGGCGTTGAAATGGATAGACCGGGCTGCAACATCTTCACGCAACCCGACACTGCCGATCATAATCGCCAGCCGTTACTACCTGCGAACCAAACAACCGGAAAAGGCTGCCAGATACCTGCAAAACAAAGCACTCCTCGAAACTGAGAATCTGACCGTACTGTCGCTGATTGCGGAGATGAATCAGCAGTCGGGTGATTATCAAAAGGCGGGGGCGACAATTGAGCGGATGATCCGATTGAATCCGCAAAACCAGGAGGCCTATCTGCAATTGGCGGATCTACAGAGAAAGCAGGGGGACTACGGCGCCGCCATGTCGACCCTCGATGGACTCAAGCCATTGCCGCAAAAGGGTATGCTGCTGAAGTACAAGCTGGCGTTGGAGAGCGCAAAGTATGAGGTCGCTGAGGCGGTAGCCAAGCAACTGAGTGCTGACTCAAAGAGCAGGTATCTCGGTGTGGTGTTGAGTGCCGGGGTGCTGCAGGCCAAAGGCAGGCCACAGTCGGCCATTTCTCTGCTGAAAAAAAATCTGACACCTGAGGCGCCATTTTATCTTTATCGAAAACTGGCCGACATGTACGTCATGAGTGGCAATCTCAATGGGGCAACAGAGGTACTGAAGCGGAGAATCGAGTCCCAGCCTGGTGGAGACAAGCAGGCGAAACTGGCACTCGCTATGATTCTGCAAACCAATGAAAAACCGCAAGACGCAATAAAACTCTATGATGAACTATTATCAGATGAACCGGATAATGTAATTGCCCTGAATAATGCGGCATTGCTTGTTTACGAGAAGAACCCGGATAAAGGGCTCGATTTCGCCCGCAGGGCCTATGATCGGGTCGGTGATTCATCCCTGGCAGTGATCGACACCTATGCCTGGCTCACCTTTCGAGAGGGGGATTCCAAATATGCTCTGAAGTTGCTTGAGCCAATTATGCACAGAGCCTCTGATCCATCCATCCGCTATCACTACGCCGCTGTGTTGAAGGCTGAGGGTCGAAACAAAGAGGCGAAGGACATTCTCCAGGCAATTCTGGATAATAACCAACAATTTGAAGAATCCAGTGAAGCCAAGCAGCTATTAAGTGAGTTATCATCTGCAAATGGCTAATTATGGGTTGCTGTGAAGATGCCCTAAGCAACAAGAACCAGGAACAGTTCTCGAACTCGAAAAATTACAGGAAAGTGTTATGTTATCAGTAGATTATATGAAAATTACAAGTTTTTTCGCGGCCATCGGTCTGATGCTGTTGACGGCATGTTCAAGCACCCCTGAAATGAATGCGGCCACTTCAGCCGGCGGTGGCTCTACCGGTGCGACCTCTCCCTCTTCGCCACTCTACCTGATTGGCCCGGGTGACACTCTGAATGTATTTGTCTGGGGAGACCAGGAGCTGACAACCGATGTGGTGGTTCGTCCCGATGGCCTGATAACCACCCCGTTGGTGGAAGATCTGCAGGCCAGTGGCAAAACCCCGACAGAGTTGGCCAGAAACCTGGAGGCCAGGCTCTCCAAGTTTGTCAAAAACCCAAAGGTCACCGTCAGCGTGCGGCAGTTTGTCGGTCGCTATACCGAACAGGTTCGTGTCGTCGGGCAGGCCTCCCAGCCCCAGTCCCTGCCGTTTCGTGAAGGTATGACGTTGCTGGATGTGATCATCGAAGTTGGTGGTTTGACCGAATTCGCTTCAGGCAACAGTGCGACGATCGTGCGTAAGATCGACGGTAAGACCTCCCAATACCGGGTCAGACTGGATGACCTGATTCGTGACGGCGATATTTCAGCCAATGTCAGAATGATGCCGGGTGATGTGTTGATCATTCCGGAAACCTGGTTTTAATCGATCGATTGGGGCTATATTCAGACAAGATGCTATTAAATTGGAATTGGTTTAAATGAGCAGCATAGAAAAAGCGATTGAACGTCTCGAGAAATCCAAAGCTGAGAAGAAGTCTGTGGATCGGTCAGCTGTGGAGGTTGAGCCGGAGAAGACGGCAACGCCTGAGGCAGTACCAAGCGAAACAGTCGCTGCTTCCCAGCCGGTGGAGGAGAAGGTTTCTCCAGCAGTGGAGGAGACCGTCAAGGAGAGTATTGAAGAGGCAAAACGGATCAACCTCGATTATGAAATGCTCTCCAGCAACGGCTTCATCGTGCCACACTCCGGCAACAAGCAACTCTCTGAAGAGTACCGGATCATCAAAAGGCCATTGATTCGCAACGCCTTGGGAAAGGGGGCTGCACCGATTACCCATGCAAACCTGGTCTCTATCGCCAGTTCCCTCCCGTCCGAAGGCAAAACCTTCACCGCCATGAATCTGGCCCTGAGTATTGCGACTGAGCTGGATACCACCGTGCTGCTGATCGACGGGGATGTATTGAAATACTCCCTGAGTCGATTGCTCGGAATCGAAAACGAGCCTGGACTGATCGATCTGTTGAGTCAAAGAGAGTGCAATGTGAGTGATGTCATCATTCATACTCAGATACCCCGTTTGAAGTTGATCGCGGCTGGGCATCGCTCGGAAAAGTCAACTGAGCTGCTGGCCAGTAAAGAGATGGAGCGTTTGCTGGATGAGTTGTCCAATCGCTACAGCGACCGGATCATCATTTTTGATTCATCACCAATTCTGGCAACCAGTGAAGCAGCGGTTCTTAATCAGCACATGGGACAGATCCTGTTGGTTGTCGAGGCCGGTGAAACACCGGTAGATGCCATCAAGGACTCGCTCTCCCGTCTCGATCAGGAGAAGGCAATCGGGCTGGTGTTGAACAAAAGCCGGGAAGATAAAGGTTCCAACTATTACGGCACCTACTACTAGCGAACAACAATGAGTAGTGGCAGGCGTACCCTTGATCCGCTTGAAAAACAGCACGACACATGCTCTGAGAGCAGATGAAACAGCAGTAAAAAGCCGTTTTTGCTTGGTAGACAGTATATTAATTACTGCTAAAATTGTGAAAATAATCCCAAAATAAACGATTACATCCACTTAAAACGACCTGTTTTTGTCCCCTTGCTAAAGCTTGATTTGTGTGCCGGGATATTAATGACATGGTCCATAACATACTGAAAATAAACAGTTAATATTTTTTAATTTTTTTGGGCTATGCTGGATTCGACCCCCTCATACAACGGCTTGGCAAGGGCTTATCGCAACTTGTGAAGTCCTCTGTTTGGCTGGATAATGCAGCGCAATCTGAAGTATATGATTTCATTAGACATAAATTTGGCTGAGTAAAAAAACATGAAAATAGGCCTGTTAAAGGAGTCGATGGCGGGAGAGCGCAGGGTTGCTCTGTCACCTGACATTACTAAAAAACTGATCGCGAAGGGCTTCGAAGTCGATGTCACTGCAGGTGCAGGCGAGCATGCCCATTTTTCCGATGCACTCTACAGCGAGGCGGGTGCGCAGATTGTTTCAGCAGCAGATGCACTCAAAGCGGACATTCTGGTACGGGTGCGCAAACCATCGGCTGATGAGGTGGCGGATCTGCCGAACGGGGCGATTCTGATATCGCATATTGAATCCTGTGAACAGGATGAGACCCTGAAACAGATTCTGGCGAAAGAGGTTGTGTTTCTCGCCATGGAGCGGATACCCCGGATCTCCAGAGCCCAGGCAATGGATGCCTTGTCCTCTCAAAGCAATATTGCCGGCTATCGTGCGGTGATTGAGGCGGGAGCCCATTACGGACGCTTTCTCCCTCTGATGATGACCTCCGCAGGCTCGGCCAAACCGGCGAGATTGGTTGTACTGGGTGCCGGCGTTGCCGGTCTGCAGGCCATCGCCACGGCGAAACGGCTGGGGGCAGAGGTGTTCGCCTATGACATAAGGCCTGAGACCAAAGAGCAGATCGAATCCCTCGGCGCTAAAGCGATCGAACTGGATATCGGGGAGAGTGGCTCCGGTGAAGGCGGATACGCAAAAGAGTTGTCCGACGAGGCCAAGGCAAAACAGCAGCAGGCGTTGGCTGATGAGCTGAGCAAAGCCCACATCATCATCACTACCGCATTGATCCCCTGTCGTCCCGCACCGACCCTGGTGACCGAAGAGGTCATCAAGAACATGCGTGAGGGTTCAGTGGTCATCGACCTGGCGGCGGCAAACGGAGGTAATTGCCCGCTGACCGAGGCTGACAAGGTGGTGGTCAAGCATGGTGTCACTCTGGTGGGGCATACCAACTACCCCTCGATGGTGCCATCGGATGCCAGTGCCTTCTATGGAGGCAACATAATGAACCTGCTGAATATCATGGTGGAAAAAACGGATGAGGGTCTGGTCCTGAAAGATCTGGAAGAGGACGAGATCACATCGGCAATGCGTCTCAAATCTGAGTGATGATCTATCACAGAGTGTTGAGAAAAACGCAATTCAACAAATAACGATAAAGAGTGATCCTATGCCTGACACACTAGTCGCACTATATGTATTTGTTCTCTCCTGCTTCATCGGCTACTGGGTGATCTGGGGGGTAACCCCGTCACTGCATACACCGCTGGTGGCACTGACCAATGCGATATCCGGAATTATCATCGTCGGTGCACTGCTGGTAACCGGTCTCGAATCGGTTGGCACGGCGGCAGAGATTTTTGGCTTTATTGCAGTGCTATTGGCCTCAATCAATGTCTTCGGCGGATTCCTGGTAACCAATCGCATGCTTGCCATGTTCAAGAAAAAAGATAAGTGAGAACCTGAGCAATGGAGATTTCAGCAAACACCCAGTCAATCGCTTACCTGATTTCAGCGGTTCTTTTCATTCTCGCCCTGAAAAGCCTGACACATCCTGCTTCAGCAAGACGCGGCAACTATCTCGGTATGATCGGTATGGCGATTGCCATACTGGCGACCCTGTTCGGCAGTGAAGTTCAATCCTACGGTTTCATCGTCGCCGGTGTTGCTGCCGGTGCCTTGATCGGCTCCGTTGTCGCGGCAAGGGTCGAGATGACCGCAATGCCTCAGCTGGTCGCCGCGTTGCACAGTTTCGTGGGTATGGCTGCGGTACTGGTAGCGATCGGCACCTATCTCAATCATGATGCCGCCGGCACACTCAATCCAGTGATGATGGGTGAGTTGTCCGCCGGCATCATCATCGGTGCGATCACCTTCTCCGGCTCCGTGGTGGCATTCGCCAAACTGCAGGGCCTGGTAAGCGGTGCGCCGGTCAAGTTCAAAGGTCAGCATATGCTGAATGCCGCCATCGGGGTGGCCACGGTTCTGCTGGGTATCCATTTCGGTATGACCGAGAGCATGACCTCGCTGGTGCTGATGACCTTGTTGGCCTTTATCCTCGGCTTTACCCTGATCATACCGATCGGTGGAGCGGATATGCCGGTGATTATCTCCATGCTCAACAGCTACTCCGGATGGGCTGCGGCAGCGACCGGTTTCACCCTGGGTAATCTGTTGTTGATTATTGTTGGCGCCCTGGTCGGTTTTTCCGGTGCCATCCTCTCCTACATCATGTGCCGCGCGATGAACCGTTCGATCATCAACGTGGTGTTCGGTGGTTTCGGCAGTGAAAGCGGCGGCGAAGCCAGCGCAGCAGGGCAGGCGGCGCAGAAAGGTGTCAAGTCCGCCTCGGTGGAGGATGCCATCTACTGGATGGAGGATGCGGGCAAGGTCATTATCGTCCCCGGTTACGGTATGGCGGTAGCCCAGGCTCAGCATGCATTGAAAGAGATGATGGAGCTGCTCGAAGAGCGCAATGTGGAGGTCAAGTTTGCCATTCATCCGGTGGCGGGCCGTATGCCCGGCCACATGAACGTACTGCTGGCGGAGGCGGATATTCCCTACGATCATGTGCAGGAGATGGAGGAGATCAACCCGGAATTCCCAACCTCGGATGTGACCCTGGTGGTTGGTGCCAACGATGTGGTCAATCCGGCCGCCAAGTCGGACTCCTCCAGTCCTATTTACGGCATGCCGATTCTGGATGCCGCCAAGTCACGACAGGTCTATTTCCTCAAGCGCTCCATGAGCCCCGGTTATTCCGGGGTGGATAACCTGCTCTTCTATCAGGATAATACCTCTCTGATCTTTGGCGATGCCAAGGATACCATAGAGGGCATGGTTTCTGCGCTTAAAGGGGGCGGCCATTGAGGCCGGCCAGAGGCGCAAAAACAGCGGGCTTCGGCCCGCTTTTTTCGTTATAGCGGATTGTTTTTTAACCCGGAACCGTACATGGCTCAGTAAAGGTGGTGGGTATCTATTATTCAGGCTCAACAGAACCGGGCAGATGCACGAAAGCTCAGACAACAAATCACCCCTGATGGATGATCTGCCGGATCCGGCAGAGCTGGAGCTCTGCATGCAGGCGGATCGTCACCGTTTCCGGCAGCGTCTGAAGGGGGTGAAGAAGCGCCTGGTCAGTGGTGCCGATTACAGTCAGGCAGCGCTTAAGCTTGTGCAGCAGATCAGAGCGTCACAGCAGTGTCTGCAGCAACGCCAGGCAAGTCTGCCAGTGCCTGCTTTTCCCGCCGAGTTGCCAGTCAGTCAGCGTGTGGATGAGATCAAGAAACTGATTTCAGAAAATCAGGTGGTGATCCTGTGTGGTGAAACCGGTTCCGGAAAATCGACACAACTGCCGAAGATCTGTCTCAGCCTCGGAAGAGGTGTCTCAGGCTATATCGGTCATACCCAGCCCCGCCGAATGGCGGCCCGCTCACTGGCAGCCAGGGTGGCTTCGGAGCTTGACTCCAAGACTGGAGAGCATGTGGGCTACAAGGTGCGCTTCAGCGACCGGGTTGGACCGAATACCCACATCAAACTGATGACCGACGGTATCCTGCTGGCCGAGATCCAGAAGGATCCCTATCTCAATCAGTACGATACCCTGATCATCGACGAAGCCCATGAACGGAGTCTGAATATCGATTTCATTCTCGGCTATTTGAAACAGCTGATGCCGAAACGCCCAGAGCTGAAGCTGATCGTTACCTCAGCAACCATCGACCCGGAACGCTTTGCCGAGCACTTCAGCCAGGCTCCAATCATCGAGGTGTCCGGCCGTACCTACCCGGTCGAGGTCCACTATCGGTGCCAGCAGGAGGAGCCGGAAAATGAGCGGGACGATCCGATGCAGCAGGGGATTGTGGAGGCGGTGGATGAGCTCTCAAGACACTCCCAGGGGGACATACTGGTATTCCTCAGTGGTGAACGGGAGATTCGCGAGACGGCGGAGAATCTGCGCAAGCACAAACTGAAGGCCACTGAACTGGTGCCGCTCTACGCCCGCCTGAGTGCCCAGGAGCAGGCAAGGGTCTTCAAGCCCCACGCCAGTCGACGCATCGTACTGGCCACCAATGTGGCCGAGACCTCTCTGACGGTGCCGGGTATCCGTTACGTGATCGATACCGGATTCGCCCGTATCAGTCGCTACAGCCATCGCAGCAAGGTGCAGCGACTGCCTATCGAACGGGTCTCCCAGGCGTCCGCCAACCAACGCAAAGGGCGTTGTGGACGGGTTGCCGCCGGCATCTGTATCCGGCTCTACAGCGAACAGGATTTCGATGACCGCCCAGCTTTTACCGAGCCCGAAATACAGCGAACCAATCTGGCTTCGGTCATTCTGCAGATGAAACTGCTGGGCTTAGGCGATATCAGTCAGTTCCCATTTATCGATCCGCCCGACAATCGTCTGATCAAGGATGGATACCGGGTGCTGGAGGAGATCGGTGCCGTGGATGGGGATCGCCGGGTCACCCGATTGGGGCGCCAGCTCTCCCGTCTGCCGGTTGATCCCCGAATCGGTAGAATGCTGTTGGAGGCGGCACACCACCACTGTCTCAATGAAGTGATGGTGATCGCCGCCGCACTGAGTGTGCAGGATCCACGAGATCGGCCAGTGGAGAAGCAGCAGCAGGCCGATCAAGTGCATGCCAAGCATCAACATGAAGAATCCGATTTCATGGGCTATCTGAGCTTGTGGCAGGAGGTTGAGGCCCAGCGCAAGCACCTTTCGAAACGAAAATTTCATGGCTGGTGTAAACAGCACTTCCTCTCCTGGAATCGACTGCAGGAGTGGCACGACATCCATGCTCAGTTGCGTGGCCAGATGCACGAGATGGGCTATCGTGAAAACAGTGCGGAAGCGGGTTACCAGGAGATCCATATGGCGCTGCTCAGTGGTCTTCTGAGTCATGTTGGTTTCAAGGGCAAATCCCATGACTACCTTGGCGCACGAAACAGTCACTTTTTCATCTACCCGGGATCCGGACTTTTCAAGAAGCAGCCCAAGTGGGTGCTGGCTGCAGAACTGGTGGAGACCAGCAAGCTCTATGGCAGAACCCTCGCCCAGATACAACCGGAGTGGATCGAAAAGTCGGCCGGTCATCTGTTGAAGCGCAGCTACTCGGAACCCCATTGGGAGAAGCGGCGGGGACAGGTGGCCGGTTATGAGAAGGTGACCCTGTTCGGCATCACCATCGTGCCGCACAGAAAGATTAATTTCAGTCCGGTGGATCCGGTGGTGGCGAGAGAGATCTTCATTCGTTCGGCACTGGTGGATGGGGATTTTCATACCCGTGCCCCGTTCTGGCGACACAATCAGGAGTTGATTGCCGAAATCCATGCCCTGGAAGCCAAGTCGAGGCGACGGGATATTCTGGTGGATGAGGAGCGCATCTACAGCTTTTATGATCAGCGGATCCCAGAGGCTATCTCCACCACCCCCGGATTTGAAAAATGGCTGCGTAACCAGACTAAAAAGCAGCCCAAACTGCTCTATCTGAGAGAACAGGACCTGATGCGGGATGCCTCGCAGCAGGTTTCAGCCGAACAGTTTCCCGATCGATTCAACCTGAATGGCATGCAGTTGCCTTTGGAATACCAATTTGAACCGGGCAGCCAAACCGATGGGGTAACCCTGGTGGTGCCTCAGGATGTACTCAACCAGGTCAGTGACGCCCGTCTGCAGTGGCTGGTGCCCGGTCTGTTGCGTGAGCGGGTGATCATGTTGATTCGGGGGCTGCCAAAGGCATTGCGCCGCTCCTTTGTTCCGGTACCGGATTATGCCGATGACTGCCTCAAAGGTGTCACGCCCAGTGACCGGCCCCTGGTGCAAGTGCTTGGTGAGCGATTGAAAGAGCTGACCGGTGTTCATGTTCCCGAGGATGCATGGAGTCAAACCGAGATACCTGCACACCTGCAGATGCGGCTAAAAGTTGTTGACGAGGCGGGCAAAGGGCTGGAGTCAAGTCGCGATCTGAGCGGTTTGAAAAAACGCCATGCCACCCAGAGCAGGGCAGAGCATCGTCAACTCAGCTCCCCGGAATTGGAACAGAGCGGCATCAAGAGCTGGGACTTTCCACCGCTTCCGGAGCGGATGACGGTTACCCAGGGTGGCATCCAGCTGCAGGGCTACCCGGCCCTGATCGACGATGGGGAGAGTGTCTCAATTCGCTTGCTTGATGCGGAATTCAATGCCAGCAGACAGCACAAGGCGGGGGTTCGACGCCTGCTGATGATCAGGCTATCCAAGCAGACCCGCTATCTGCGTAAGAACCTGACCAACCTGGATCGCCTGCGTTTGCTCTATGCCAAGGTTCCGCCACCGATTCAGGGCGTCGCCGGATCCGGCACCAACAACCTCGAGGATGAGCTGGTGATCAAGGTGTTTGATCAGACTTTTCTCGACGGGCAGGCTGAAATCCGGGATAAGGAGCGTTTCGAATCCCGTTATCAAGCCTGCAAGGCTGAGCTGATGAGCAATTCGAATCGACTCTGTGAACAGCTGCTGAAGATCTTCGAGGTCTATCATCAAGCCCATCGGACCATTCACGGGATCAATCAGATCAACTGGATGAAGTCGGTGATGGATATGCGGGAGCAGCTGGATCGCCTGGTCTATCAGGGCTTTCTGCAACAGATACCCGAAGTTCAGTTGAAGGAGTATCCCAGATACCTCAAAGGGTTGTTGATGCGGGCGGAAAAGCTGAGTCATGCGGCAGCCAGAGATCAACAGCGGATGGCTGAGATGGCGGAGCTGCTGCAGAAGTGGAAACAGTGGGATGAGCAGTGTCGAAAGGAGGCCAGAACGGATCAGCGTATCGAGGAGATCCGCTGGGGACTGGAGGAGCTGAGGGTCTCCCTGTTCGCCCAGGAGTTGGGTACAAAGTATCCAGTCTCTGTAAAGAGGTTGTCCAAGCGTGCCCGGGAGCTGGGTCTCTGATTGTTGCTTCAGGCCAGTTTCATTAAAACGTTATCCTCTGGTCATCATCCGGTCAAAGTCAGCCGATAGGATAGCAGCCGTTAGGAACGTTCCCTGAAGGTCGCTACACCGGTAAATTGATAATAGGGTCTTTCAACAAGGGGTCGTTCCGCATTCCAGTCTCGCGCCTCGCGGATAGAGGCATTAAGGTGGGTTGAATACCCGCCTTTTTTATTTCTCCAATCACAACAACAGGATAGCTTGGTTCACTCTGGTATTTAGAAGCTGGAGGCCGAGAGGTCTTGTGCCACATCAGTTGCTTGCTGTTGATTCTCTGAATCACCCACTCTCTTGGTGCAATGGATGCCTCATGGTAAGGTTCCTTCCCAACTTACCCCGGATAGAAGGAGACTCTGTCACTCAGAGGCTAGGCCTCTACGGGGCTTTGATGCACGAGTTTGGAGAGTATATATGGCAGAATGTTATTGCGGTTCCGGTGTTGATTTCGATGCTTGCTGTGGACCGATCCTGGAAGGCAAAGCAGAGGCGGAAACTGCAGAAGCACTGATGCGGGCGCGCTATTGCGCCTTTGTTGTCAATAATCCGGAATTTCTCCATCAATCCCTGCATCCGGATCACCGTCACGACCATGACGTCAATGCCACCCGGCGTTGGGCGGAGAACTCCGAGTGGCTGAAGTTGGAGGTGGTCGACTCCTCAGCAGGTGGTGCAGACGACGAGCAGGGAAGTGTGGAGTTTATCGCCACCTATAAAGAGCAGGGGATGATTCGCCCTCACCATGAAATCAGCCGTTTCAGCAAACAGGATGGCAACTGGTATTTTGTCGACGGTGAATTGGTGGCTCCCCAGACCGAGGTGCGTAAACAGCCGAAAGTCGGCAGAAATGACCCCTGTCCCTGCGGCAGTGGCAAAAAGTACAAGAAGTGTTGCGGAGCATGAATCGATACCGATGCAGCCTGATCAACGATTTCAAGTTTCAATTGCCAGCGCCGACACTTTAGATAACTGAACAACTCAAGGATCAGTCGTGACTCTATTGACGATGAAAACAACCAGAGAGTGTCTGGGAAGCCTGTTCCTGACCGGGCTTGTTTTTGTCGTGCCACTGGCTGCCGAAGCGGAGATCTACAAGTACAAGGATTCCAGGGGCGGTATCCATTTCACCGATAAACCGATGAAGGGCAACTACCGGCTGCTCTGGCGCAGCGGCAAGAAGCAGAGTCGCAAAAGCCGCTTCAGTATGGAAAAGTTCAGGCAAAACAAGGCGGAAGTCTCACCCTACATTGATGACATCGCGAGACAGCTGCATCTCCATCCTGGACTCCTGCATGCCATCGTCAGAGTGGAATCAGCCTACGATCCCCGGGCTGTCTCACACAAAGGGGCACAGGGGCTGATGCAACTGATGCCGGCAACGGCAAAACGGTATGGTGTGGAAAACTCCTACGATCCCCGCCAGAATCTGCGGGGTGGGGCAACCTACCTTAAGGATCTGCTGAGAATGTTTGAGTACGACATCAAACTGGCTTTGGCGGCCTATAACGCGGGTGAGAATGCGGTGATCAAATACGGCAAGCAGATTCCACCCTATCCTGAAACCCAGAAATATGTGAAGAAGGTGCTGAACGAATTCGAGAAAAATCGTTTGGCGATGCTGAACTGATTCGGAT
>JAHRHW010000481.1 GCA_019100305.1 Candidatus Thiodiazotropha taylori
CCTGACATACGGTTGTTGTTATACCAGCGCTTGGCGTCGAAGTTGATCGCCGGTTCCGAAAGTTCGGACTGGCGGCGTCGGCCACGGGATCGATAGATTCGCCATTTGTGATCGACCGGATCGAAATACTCGCCCATCTCCCCGGTGGTTTCGCTGCTGCCGAGGAACAGAATACCCTTCGGGTTGAGAGCAAAGTTGAACAGTTCGAGAACCCGTTTCTGCAAAACCGGTTGCAGATAGATCAGCAGATTACGGCAGCTGATCAGATCGATGTTGGTAAAGGGGGGATCCTTGACCAGGTTGTGCTGTGCAAACACCACCATCTCTCGGACCTGACGACTGATATAGAACCCTTCATCCCGGCGGTAGAAGTATTTTGAGAGCATGCCGGGTTCGATATCCGCTACCGCGCTTTCGGCGAAGACGCCGGCACTGGCGGCCAGGATCGCTTCCCGGTCCACGTCGGTGGCGAAGATCTTTACATCCAGCGTCAGGTTCTGTTGCTCCATCACCTCACAACAGAGAATTGCCAGACTGTAGGCCTCTTCACCGGTGGAGCAGCCGCTGACCCAGATGCGGAGTTTATCCTCTTTTGCCTCTTTGAACAGTTGCGGTAGATATTTCTCGGCGATGGCGTCGAAGGCTTCCGGATCCCTGAAAAAACTGGTAACACCGATCAGCAGATCTTTGTGCAGACTGTTGAGTTCCACCGGATAACTTTCGAGAAAGCGCACATAGTCCCTCAGATCATGGATCTGATTGACCGCCATGCGGCGTTCGATACGACGAATGATGGTGGTGGGTTTGTAGTAGGTGAAATCGATCTTGTTGCTCTCTCTGAGCAGGGCGAAGATTCGCGTTACCCCATCCTCATCGTTGAGCATGGTAGTGGCATACTCATCCTTGGCGGTAAACGGATGCTTCAGATAGGAGAGCAGTTGAGTCGGCATCTCATTGGGAGGCAGAATGTAATCCACCAGCCCGGTGGCAATGGCGCTGCGCGGCATGCCATCGAAGGCGGCGGTCTCTTCCACCTGCACCATCACCATGCCGAGCTCCTCCTTGATGGCCCGGATACCGCTGGTGCCGTCGCTGCCGGTGCCTGAGAGTACGATGGCGATGGCCTTGGCGCCCTGGTCCTCGGCCAGCGAGCGGAAGAAGATATCGATCGGCAGGTTGATGCCTCGTGAATCCCGGTCCTGTTCGGACAGAATGATACGCCCATGAAACAGTCGCAGGTTCTTGTTTGGCGGAATCAAATAGACTGAATTGGGCTCTACCGGCTCTCCATCTTCCGCCCGGTGTACCGGCATCCGTGTCCGTTTTGAGAGCAGTTCCGCCATCAGGCTTTTGTGATCTGGAGAGAGGTGCTGGATCACCACAAAGGAGACCCCGCTGTCCGGCGGCATCACCTTGAAGAAGGCTTCGATTGCTTCCAGTCCTCCTGCAGAGGCACCGATTCCTACGATATGAGTTGGTTTTACCTCGCTTTCCAACTCGCCTGAAAGCTCTGGATCACTGGTGGTTTTATCGTTCATTTTGCTAGTTGAGAGCTCATATTTAGGGTTTAAATCCCAAGCTAATTATACTTATTGAAACAGTATGGATATTGATATGTAACAATTAAATACGTTTTTTACGCTTACCGGGCATCATCAAATCGTATTCATACAGACCGGGCAGACGGTATAGCTGACCTTGAAGTTGTATCTGCACCAGAATTGTGCGGCTTCGTCCGGTTCAAGCCATACTTGTTCAGATTCGATACGGTTGCAGATACTGCAGCGCCATACGGTCTCGGCGCTCCCTTCAGTTTCAGGGTGAATCTCTACCGGCGGATCGAGAGGTTCACTGTGCAATTGAGTGTGAGAGACCCGCAAGCCTGCATCGGCCAGTGGTTCGATCTGCATCGACATAAAGCGTTTCTGGTCAGCGGAATCACAGCGATAGGGCACGGCTTTTGTCTGTTGGGTCTGTCTTACATAGGCAAACACTGTGTGTAACAACATCCTTGTGGTCGTGTCCTGAACATAGGCTTCAAGCTTGTTGCCAAGGACCTGATTCTTTTTCAGGTTCTCATAGTCCTGATGCTCATCGGTATTTGATTGCAGAAACTGGTCCCAGTCGCCATCGATATGACAGATCTGGTTCTCTGCATCCAATTCGTAGATGGTTGAGCCTTTGCTGGACATAATTCCCGAAAACAATCTGTTTAACAGGGCTGATCAAAAGCATTAAGCGTGCACTTATAGAAATCTAGATGCCAAGTCAGGTAATAACAAGTGTTTATACCGCCAGACAATCTATAGAAATTAGGAGGTTAAATCTCATTGGTGCCCAACCAGAAACTCAGATTCTTGGCCAGAAACTCCTCCACCGGCATATAGTGTGAACCGTCACATGAGAATGTCAGACCGAGCATGCCGTTCATGATATTCACCGATGCGCTGCGCAGATAGATGGTCTCATCGACGAATCGCAACGCCTTGAACTCCTGCAACACATCAC
>JAHRHW010000482.1 GCA_019100305.1 Candidatus Thiodiazotropha taylori
CTATTTGGTAAGCGGATTCAGCATAAAATCGAGTTGCGTCGATAGCTTACCGGTGAACCAGCCACGCCACTTGAAGAGACCCTCCATGGATTGCTGTTCGACCTCTCCTGCCGGTAACGGCGACTGCCCGTTAAACGCCAGACGCTCCGCCGGATAACGAACCTCCAGACTGAGCTGCATGGGATAGTAGCCATCCAGAAAGCGGCGCATGTAGGGACCGTTACGCAGCTGATAGAACCCCTCTCCCAGGTTGTGCAGTGCCCGGCTTTGTGCACTCAGGCAGATCTCCGCAGAGCGGTTTACTTCACTGAGATCCAGTTTGTGACCGACCACCTCGGCACGGCCAATGTTGCTGATTGAGACGATCCGGATATCACGGATACGCTGCGGGTGATAGACGATCTCCAGGCGCGGCACCGGATCGAGATGGTGGTGACATTGAGAGAGCTCAACCCAACCATCCTGCAGACTCGACCAGGTGATGGTAATCTGATTCTGATGATGGTGAACCGGCTTCTCAGGGGGCTGAGAGAGAAACTCGAGTACCCCTTCATTAACTTCGATCTCTGGCTCCTCCCAGAAAGCCTCCTCGTCTTCGAGGGTTTTGCCATGGACGCTGAACACCATTACCAATGCCCACAAGCCAGCCATGAATTGGCCAATCACTCTGAATAAACCGTTGCCGCGCATGCCAGTTCTCCCATGGGTCAGGCTTGGATAATCGCCATTGATTTCATCCTATATGATGCACCTGTTGAGTAGAGAGTTTACTCGCAAATACCACGTTTCTTGCCGACTCTTGCGAGATGCCCCTCGGTCTGCAGTAACTATAATTCAAATAATTCAGAGTCTGTTAACACCAACAGAGAGGTATCCACCATGGCATACCAGAAGTCGAAGGATGATCCACAGCCGACTGATGAATTGGCGGAAAAGATTCTCGATTTCGCAGTTCGAATGGCCGAGCAGAGCTCCTGGGAGGCGATTCGACTCCACCAGGTAGCGCAAGAGATGGAGATCGACCTACAGAGTGTGCAACGTTACTACCGACAGAAAGATGACCTTGTTGAAGCCTGGTACGACCGGGCCGACCGGGCCATGCTGGCCGATGCAGCAGAGCAGGATTATCAGTGGCTCACCCCGAGAGAGCGTATCCATCGATCGATCTTCTGCTGGCTCAGGTCGATGCAGACTCATCGAAAAGTGAGCCGGGAGATGCTCGGCTACAAGTTTGAACTGGGCCATCTTCACCTTCAGGTGCTCGGTCTGTTGAGAATCAGCCGCACCGTCCAATGGTTCCTCGAGGCGGCCCATCGTGACTCGACAGATCTTAAACGGATCGGTGAAGAGGTGGTGACAACCGGTATCTATCTCAGCACATTCGCACATTGGCTGTTTGACGATTCCAGCGCTGCGGAGAAGACATCGAAGCTGCTCGACCGACTGCTGCGTCGGGCCGAATCATTCAATCTGCTGACAGCAGCCACACAAATCCACGACCACACGGCCCAGAGAGCGAATCCGTCAGAGCAGCGTCAGGAGAACGGCAGCGTCGTTCACTAAGCCGGACTAGCCGCTAAAGATGGATACCATCACCCACGCCCTGTTCGGCGCGGTCTGCAGTGCCGCACTGCAGCGAGCCCCGTCGACCGGGTCCGGCGAACTCCCGCGACGCATGGCCATCACCGGCATGGCGGCCGCCTTTCCCGATATCGACTATCTGGGATTCTGGATAGATCCCTTGCTGTTTCTCGCCGACTGGCATCGCAGCGCCACCCACTCTCTGTTGCTGATTCCCCTCTGGGCAGCCCTATTGACCCTTTGCTGTTTACCCTGGCAGTGGGCGCGTAACCGTTGGAGAACGATCTATGGCCTTTGCTGCCTGGGCCTGCTCTCTCACCTCCCGCTGGACCTTTTGACCCCGTTCGGGATTAAACTCTTCTACCCCATCACAACAACCGCTTACAGCCTGGCGATCAGCTTTTTCATCGACGCTTATTTCACTGCAATCATTGTGGTTACTCTGTTTCTGCTGCTTTGGCATCCTCCCCGCAAGGTAGCACTGAGCGGTCTGCTAATCCTCAGTGCTTATCTGTCAGGATTGTGGCTGCTCAAAACAGAAGCCCTGCAGGTGGCGACGCAGCAGTTCCCCCAGTCACCCGATCTTCATGCACTGCCGCAACCTTTCTCCCCATTCTACTGGCAACTGATCGAAGCTCATGAAACCCACTACCAGGTCGCCTATCTGAGCCTCACCGCTGAGCATCAGGCGATCATCAAGGACTATCGGGGCCGACGAAACCTGGCATGGAAAACCTACCATCTGTTCGGTGAACAGACAGCGCAAATACCCCTGATTGAAACGGCCTGGCAGCATGATCAGCTGCGCAAATTCAGGCAGTTCGCCCATTTCCCGATCCTCTATCGAATGGACCGTGATGAGCATGAAACCTGCATCTGGTTTACCGACCTGCGATACACCCTGCCCTATCTGACACC
>JAHRHW010000483.1 GCA_019100305.1 Candidatus Thiodiazotropha taylori
ACTTGGCGAAGCCTATCTATGGCTCTGGAAAACCACAGGAACAGAACCGGCGATCTATGTATTAATGACACAAATTGTCTGTTACTTCGCCTTTTTCCTGTTTCTGGGGCTGTTACTGCGAAGACAAGAGAGCCTGTTGCCTTTTTTACTGCTCATCGTCTCGCCATTTATCTTCGCCTTTCATCTGCACGACCTGCAAGGGGGCTTCAGGAAAGAGATACTCTACCTGGCGCTGCTCCCTCTCTTTAGCTGGTTAACGATAACGACCAACCAAAGCGCCATCAGAACCAGCACGGTTCTGATCATGCTGGTATATCCGGTTTTGATACTGAGTCATGAGATGTTGGCCGTTTTCCTGCCCTATTTTCTATCGATCTATGTTGCCACAACGAATCGATCGCTAAAGCCCGATCTGCTGATAGGGATTTTGCTGGCCCTCTCAATCGCGGCTTTCTATGCCGCCATTACACACGCAGGCAGTAACCAGCATGTCGAGATCATTTGCGACTCACTCAATCCACACGCCGTACATCACTGCAAGTCGGAAGGGGCCATATCGGCGCTGGCGCGCTCGACTGAGTATGGTCTGAACGCAGTGCGTGACGGCATACAAAATCAGGGGTATTTTTATAAGTATGCAACCTGTCTGCTACTTGCTCTGCTTGCCTTTGTGCCAATCCTCAACAGATTCCAGTTTATCAAGCACAACTGGCTCACTTCCCTGTTCATCCTGAGCAGCATCGTAGGTACCATCCCGCTGTTTATCGTCGCCATCGACTGGGGTCGATTCCTGCACATTCACTTGGTATCCCTACTGGTTATACTGTTGATCAACCCTGCCACTGAAGTAAATCCCAAAGGCCTTTTTGCGAGAGCCGGCGGTTATATTAACGGGGTGATATCAAAAGGCAATATCAGCAGTCTGATACTCTATCTTGGCATCCTATCTCTGCTGATTCTGTATGCCCTCTCCTGGCATATACCACATACCGGCATGGACGAGATCTGGCTTCACTACCTTCCGCTATAAAGCCAAGGTGTTATCAGGATTAGTCGTCGCAGTTGGACCCTCTGAGCGATTCAGAATCGACTTCATGCACTCAAAAACATTAGGACCTGTTATAGCGATAATTTCTTGAACACCATTTCCGGTATGGATTTGATAATCAGCATGATATAGCGCCAGAACCAGGGCACATAGGCAACGCTCTTTTGTCCATCGATCGCCTTATTGATATCCTGCGCGACCCTCTCCGATGAAGCCCATAGTGCGCCTTTGGGGAAGTCCGCCGTCATCGGCGTATCCACAAAACCGGGTTTGACAGTCAGAACGTTGACTCCCGATTTAGTGAGCCTGTTGCGCAATCCCTGCAGGAAAATTGTCACGGCACCCTTCGCAGCACCATACACATAGTTGCTTTGCCGCCCACGATCCCCGGCAACCGACGAGATCACCACGATGCTTCCCCGCTGCTGCGTTTCAAAATAGTTTGCCAGGTTCGTCAACAGGGAGATTGTCGTCAGGGCATTCACCTCGAACTCTTTTTTCGTCAGATCAGAGGAGTCCTGACAGGCTGCTTGATCCGGTAGTGTGCCATGGGCGATGACCACAAGGTCCAATCCACCCAGCACCTCCACAGCGGCATCGACGACCGACTGATGTCGCTCATACTCGAGTACATCCATGCTTTGCATGGCGACGGATGAGGCTCCCCTGAGTTGCAAGTCATCCGCCAAAATCTTCAGCTTGTTGTCACTGCGTGCGACAAGACAGATCGCATCCCCCGCTTCAGCAAACAACTTTGCCAGGTCCTGAGCGATCGCGGAGGTCGCTCCAATGATCAATGTTTTTCTCATGATTCTGCCGTTACCCTTCGCCAAAAACTCGATGAAATACGGGGATCGATATAATCCTCCATCTTCCGCCAGTTGGCAAAATGATGCTGAAAATCCTCACTCGACATACGCGCATCCTTGGATGGGTTGACCCGTCCGCCGACAGAGCGGGTCACTTCATCAAGCTGATTCAGTAGATCCAGGGTTTTCTGTCCATAGTTTGGAAAATCGAGTGCCAGGGTTGCCCCGGGGATGGGAAATGAGAGCAATCCCGGGGATGGCTTGTCGCCAAACAATTTCAATACGGTAAGAAACGACCCCAGGCCAGCTTTACTGATTCTCTGTAAAATCTCACGCATCGCATCCTCCATATGCTCGACCGGTAAGGCACACTGGTATTGGAAAAAACCTTTCGATCCATAGATTCTATTCCATTGATAGATGGCATCCAGCGGATAGAAAAAGGGTTTGTAGTGAACCTGGCTTTTGATCTGCTGCTTTCTCTGTTTGTTGTAGTAGACCGTATTGAACATTTTCAGAGTCATTGAATTGATCAGTGTGAATGGCGGCTCAAGCGGTACGGTGAGATTGAGCTTCGGTTGCCTGACAGCACGGTTCTGCACTGTGTCGGAGTAGTTACCCCGGATAAACAGGCCCCG
>JAHRHW010000066.1 GCA_019100305.1 Candidatus Thiodiazotropha taylori
GATCACACTATCTCTAACTACATTGTCTACACTCTGGTGTCTTACGCCTAAATTTTACTCTGTGTGCATTGACTCAAAACCTGATTCTCATGACAAAGCGTTCAATCCACTTAACTTTCTTTATTTCTGTTTTCGTACATGACTAACCAAGTAATATAAACGTTTTCTCTCTAATATAGCAATTACTGCAGTGTAAGTAATGGCTCCGACAATTACAGTATAGAGTAAATTTAAAGAAATATTATTTCCCGATATATCGGTATGATAAACCAATAAAATTGGACCCATCATTGCCAGAGAAGCAAATACAGGTGAAAGTAGTAAAACATAATCTTTCCAAATCGCCATTTTTAACCGTACAGATAATAGAGATGTAAACGCAATGGTACTTACTATTGCGGAAACAACCTGAACCATAAGAACCCATGCGCCCCCACCAAACGGTGCAACGACTAATGATCCTAGTGTTGATATTGATGTTACTATTATCTGTATGCGCATAGACGTAAAAATAAGCTGATGGGCACGAAAAATATTAATTACAAATAAATTCAGTGAGAGAAAAATAACTGCCGGTGCAAATATCTGTATCAATTGTATAGATTCATTCCACTTATCTCCAAACAAAAGAGGAACGAAGATTGGTACCGTAAAAACAATTCCAACAATAATCGGAAATATAACGAAACCCAAAACAAAAATTGTTTGTTTAATTATAGCTCTTTGCTCTTCGGGTTTATCTATAATTGTGGAGATTGCTGGATATATGACGTTAAGAATTGGTGCAATTATCCCTTCTTGTATTATACCAATAACTCGCCGCACAAAAGCGTAATGTCCGACAGCAGTTGGCCCAATATAATACCCTAGAATTAAGCGAGGCATATGCTGCTCTAGAAATGAAATAAGCAATGAACTGGTCTGCCCAAGCCCCAAATAGATCATTTCCTTTAATCTACTGACATTAAATATAAAGCGAGGACGCCATGAAGAAGTAATATACAAAATAATTACAGTTGAAATTTGAGCTATTATTTGCTGCACCGCTATTGCATAGGCTCCCCACCCATTATATGCAAGATAAACACCTACACCACCACCGAGGAGAGAACCAACTAAAGTACGAATTGTAAAAACTCGGAAGTCCATTGACGAAATTGCTAGACCAATTGGGACGGCAGCCAACCCATATATAACAGGGATTGCAGAAAAAACTTGTAAAAGCAATTGTAGTTTTGGTTCTTCAAAAAATGATGCAAAGTAACCAGCCATAAAATACGAGAAGACGCTTATGAAGGCACCGATACTCAACACAACCCAAAATAATGTTGAAAGTCGTTCATCATCGCGAATTTTCATGCTAACGATAGAATCAACCATCCCCAAAATTGTGTTGTTAGCCAGTGAAACTATCACCGTACACAGAGCAACCAGGCCATATTCACTAGGACCAATCTTGGCGACAATGATAGTAAATACAACAAATGACAAAAGTTGTTGAGTTATTTTTTCAAGGAAGAGCCAAAAAGCACCTTTCGCCATCTTTCTCCGGACACTCATTCCGTAAAAAAACCTCTATACGTTGATGAAATTACTAGGTCACTTAGCTTGAAACTTCACTTCAAATGGATGCCATTGAATAAATAGGACTCGCGGAAGTAGCTTGTGGCATAGAGAATATCGAAATCAAAAACAAAATAAACACATGATACTTTATCATTCTAGAGTGTCTGAAATATTGACAATAAAAAGATAATCAAACAGCTATTGTCTTCGTAGCAGAACTGGATACCTCCTTTTTTCGAAGTAGCATTTGAGAAAATAAATTTGCAATGCAAGTAGAAATATGTCAGTCAAATCATGTATGTATCATTAATTAATTAATAATAAGATTCATAGGATAACTTTCTTTCCTTGGACTTGTTTAATACAGTTCCTAACAAATTTTCGTCTTTTATCAATTCGTATGCTCTCTTAAAATCACTTTTTCTTGTGCCTCCTTCTTCTACAACCATCATAATCGCATCAACAAATGGTGAAAATGCAATCATATCGTCACACGATAATAGTGGAGGCATGTCAAAGATAACAATTCGATTTGGATATCGATTTTTTAATTCCTCGACTAGTTGTACCATCTTTGGTGAAGATAACATCTCTGAAGAGTTTAGGAATGGCTTATTACCTGGCAAAATTACTAATCTCTCAATGCTTGGATTAAATAATATTTCACTCAACTCCATTCCATTATTAATATATTCGCTGATTCCTGGCTGCTCAGTCTTAAAAAAAAAATCCTGAATACTAGGACGCCTGAGATCCAAGTCCACAAGCAAAACTGTATGGTTTACCTCACGAGCGAGACTAATTGCTAAATTTATGGAAGTAAGTGTCTTTCCACATCCTTCACTAGGACTAGTTATAGCCATCGAATTCCAGCGATTTGCTTTCATACGCTGTAGCACATGAGTACGTAATAGTTTGTACTGATCTGAGATTGGATCGTTTGTATCACCTACAATAACTCTATTTTCTCTTAACGCTTCCTTTGATGTATCGATCGATTTTGTCTTAGTATAAGTAATCTTTGATATAAGTTTAGAATCTGTATTTTTCCTTACTTTACTTTCGTGATTAACATCATTCACTTTTGTAGAACGGAAATCACGGGCACGCTCAAGCGCTTGCTTTATCTTTTCCATACATTTCTCACTGTTGAAACATCTACATATTTTGCCATCACCAAGCGTAAATTCATTATGACATTCAACTAAATACAATTTGAACTGCAATCATGTACCAAACTCTAATCCTAGTATTCTTAACACCATATACCAAATAACATCCAAAGGTTTATAAAATAGGTGAACAGATATTAATGTTCCAGCAAACACAGTTGCTAAACCTGAAATCGCTACAACACTACCTGCAGATCTTTTCTTCAGATCCTTGCTGTTATTGATATAAGGAATTTCGGCCAAAGGAGATGCATTAGTTATAGCTGTAACAGCTTTACTGCCATATACGGTTTGATCTATAACTTCTCTAAAAGCGACGTTACCAAAACCGCTAACAATACTAAGAAAAACACCTAGAAACAGAACTGCCAACCGATTAGGCTTATCCGGTTGTTCTGGTAACTGAGGTGGCTCTATAAGTGAAAATCTCTCACCTTTTCGCTCACGCTCCAAAGATTCCGCCAATTGTGCTTCAAGCTGCTTCGCTTTAACTTCTTGGTATTTCGAAAGTGCATTTTCATAATCACGGGTCAAATTGCGATACTCTCGCTCGACCTGTGGACCTTTTATCAAACGTTCCTCAAAGTCTTTAATCTTTCCTTTGAGCTCCTCTCTAACACTAACTAGTGACGCTAACTCTGATTCAGTAGCCTGAAGTTGTGTCTCCAACTGCAAGTATGCAGGATTATCGGATTGTGTTTTAGTCTTCTGGTTGGGATTGGCGTTGAGTTCTTTCTCCAGCACCGCTATCTCACCCTTCATCTTGATCAGGGTTGGATGGTTGTCTGTATACCGTGTTGCAAGCGCAAGGTATTCTGTTTGCAGCGTCCTCAAACGATCTTCCGTTCCCATTACCCTACCACCGCTAGAATTATAAATATCAGTGATTGGATTGACTTGCGCCAATTCTGATTGAAGATAGATTTTTCGTTCTTCCAGGTTTCTTATCTGTTGAATGGTAGTAGAAAGCTCACGTTCATTACGTTCCATTAGTTGTATATTGAGTTGCTGAAGTTCTGGCAGATTGTTTATATGCTTTTCCTTAAAATCAGCCAGCAACGCCTCAAGCTCGGTAATCTCCTGATTTAGGCGATCTGCCTCCGCACCGAGAAAACTCGAGGTTTCCAAAGCAGATTTTGTACGTTGCCTAAGGTTTTCATCAAGATATAGTGACACGAGTTCGTTTGTAACTTTTTGTGCAATACCCGGGTTTCTACTGCTATAAGCAAGCGTGAAGGCAATAGTCGCTGTGGTCGGGCGGCCACTGCGTGGATCTACTACGTCAGCACTGATCATTTTTAACTCTATGTCTTCCTGTAATGCTTCAGCAAGCAATGTGAGACTGGTGCCATCCCGTTGGTCGGCAAAAAGACCATAATCATCAATAATCTTGCCTAAGTTTTGGGTTGTCATCACACGTTGACTGATTACCTGGATCCGCTCACCTGCGTAGGAGGTAACTGTAGATCGAACAAGCTCACTGGGTATTTCTTGCTGTTCGATTAGGATGGTAGCTTCTGACCTGTAGATCGAAGAAAGACCAACCGCCAAACCTATACTGAATAGCAAGACAATGACAGCCGGCACGATCAACTGCATCTTCCGTCGTTTAAGGATGGCGATATAGTCGCCGATACCCAGTAACTCTTCCTCTTCCATTATCCCTGTCACTTCATGTTAATCGGGGCGAGGATTGTAGCATAACAGTAGAACTTTAGGTGAGGTAACTAATTTATGTGACTTCAATCCCGATTAAATCACGGTAGCTTTAAATAGGCACTGAGATTAAAAAAATCGTAATCGAGTCCATGATACAGATGCATAACTCGGGAGTCGTACGATGATCACCTATAACGATTGATTGTCTATTGAATAAAGCAAATCCCAATCATATCTCACGTTGAATAAACTCCATCCCTGGAGTGATCGTACGCCTCGATCTATACAGACCTTCGGGAACTGAATATCGTAAATCCAATAAGTGCGGTACCAAATAACCATGCTGCTGCCGGCAGAGGTACAGCACTGACTGTTACATCATAAGCTGCACCAAATATACCATCTGCATCACCAACGAACTGCAATGTGTAAACACCTGCTGCCAGGTTACTCAATGGAATCACAGTGTTGACGAGATCACTGGTAGTAAAAAGTGCGTTCAAGCTACTGTCATAAACAGTAAACGCAGAAACACTCAGCAGATCCACTACTGAGGTTAACTCATTATCAGCAATCGAAACATTGACGGAACCCGCATTTGTCAGCTCGAAGGTTCCAGTATCGGTGAAAGTACCAGAGTAATCGTACGTATCAGTATATAAGTGGTTGAAAGTATGGGTCTGGCCGAGGGTTAGGTCTACATTATAATTGACAGCTGTTGCACTGCCCAAGCCAAATAGACTCACCAAGCCAAGAATTGCACTTGATATCCTTTTTAACAACTTCATGTCACTGCCTCTCAATATAAAACGTCCTATTTACTGAGGCCATCCAGTTGACTCTTCCCTTAGGGGTTGAACACTGACTGATCCTCAGAGAGTGTTGTGATCACTGATTTCCAAATACACAAAAAAGAAAGTGATCGGCATTCCTATAGGCAAAATTTATGCCTTTAAATGGACTGCAAGTATATCTTATTGTTTTAAGGTAATTTATAGTTTTTGTAACCCCTTTTTCCGTCATGATCGCCATAAATTTTATTTTTAAGTGTAAAATATCTCGACAGTGTTTAGTACTCTAACTCCTAATATATTGATCCACAGTTAGGTAAGTAATTTACGTTAAGCTCGAAATAGTTTGGTATGACGCACTTATTAAACGCCGAATAAATATCGGTAATCAACAAAATATCAATATGTTACCTATTTAGTACAAAAGATTTTACTACCTCAAATAGCATGACGTATTAATTAGCGTCCATACCCCAATCAAATAGGTTACCGCTTGTTAACTCGTGGTGCGCCAGGCCCTCTTTTGAACCAATAACGTGCATTGTTCAAAATTAATTTTGGATTCTCTGAATAATGCAGCATGGATTATTTTTCGAGGGGGAAGAATCTGGTACCAACTCAATACTGCTTTCTTGAATTCTCCATCAGCAGCAAATACTCTGGATGACAGATGTTTTTGGAATTAATGGTTTTTGCTATCAGCCGAGTTGATGAATTTATATCTAGCCATAATCTCTATAGAACAAATAAGTTGTCTGATTTTTTATCGCTACAGTGACAGATGAAAATTTTTACCTTACTAATCACTCTTTTGGACAAACTTGATAGTTCTTAAACAATCAGTATCACCATAGAGAAATTTAATAACATGTTCGTCAAATATCTGTAATAAGAGATGGCCCTATCGCTTTAGTTCTCCAGATATGAATTCTCTCTTGTAATTATGATTCAATCTGGATGATAATTTCAGGCTGGAAGCTCTATAAGGACTCAGGAGGAAAGGGACTTGCTCGATGTCAAGCAAACAGAACGGTCTCTGTTACAACGCCGCAACACTCTGACGACATCACTTCAGGCCCTATTCGACGGCCTTGCTGTTGTAATACTATTGCTCGCCCTGCTCTTCTTCTTCAACGGCGAACTGACCAACCACTACATCATCATGGCCCTGGCGCTACTCGGCAGCATGTCGGTCATTTATGACCGGATGAACATCTATCGTCATCACGGCACCATGACAAAGAAAGCCTTCAAACTGCTGAAGGCCTGGAGTAGTGCCTTTGCCTTTTTACTGCTGCTTGCCTTTGCCACCAAGCATTCTGATACCTACTCACGTACTGTGATCGGGCTGCTATTTGTTTTTGGCTACTTCGTTCAGGTATTTCTCCATTTTGGGTTTCGTCTGCTGCAACGCCACATGGTTTCACAGGAGGCCAATACCAGGGCTTTGGTTATCGGCAATGGTGCATTGGCGAGACACCTGCACCATAGAATCAATCAAAATCCCTGGATGCCGGAGGAGATCATAGGTGCGGTACTGACCTCGGATTGCCAGGAAAACCAGGATAAATCAAACGCTGTTGAGCTGCCTGTTCTGGGTAAACTGGAAGATATCAAGGCATTAATTAAACGCCATGAGATTCAAACCATCTATATCGCTGTCTCCCTGGACAGCTCACCGATGATTCAGCAGATCTATTTCGACCTGTTGAATGAAAATGTGAATATCCACTGGGCACCCAACATATTTGCACTGAATCTGATCAACCACAGCGTGAAGGAGTTGGCGGGCATCCCCATCCTGACCCTCTCTGAAACCCCATTGATCGGCACGCATTTGCTACTGAAGACCATCGAGGACCGGGTGTTGTCGCTACTCATGCTGCTCCTGGTGAGTCCGATCATGCTGATCACAGCAATACTGATCAAACTGGAGTCACCTGGCCCTGTCTTTTTTCGGCAGGAGCGTACTGGCTGGGATGGTGAGAATTTCAGAATCTGGAAATTCCGCAGTATGAAACTGCATACTGAGGAGAACGGAGAGGTTAAGCAGGCTACCCGGGAAGACCCCAGGATCACAAAAATAGGCCGCTTTATTCGCCGCACCAGTATTGATGAACTACCGCAACTGTTTAATGTGCTGGCAGGCCAGATGTCGCTTGTGGGGCCACGCCCACATGCATTGCAGCACAATATCGAATACTCAAGACAGATCGAAGCCTATCTGGCTCGACATCGGATCAAACCAGGCATAACCGGCTTAGCCCAGATACGTGGGTTTCGGGGGGAAACCAAAGAGCTTGAACAGATGGAAAAGCGGGTCAAGTACGATTTGGAATACATTAACAATTGGTCATTATGGCTGGATATTTCGATCTTAGCGAGAACCCCCTTTTCGCTCAGAAGCGGCAATGCCTACTAAGTATTCATCTCATTGCATAGAAAGTTATCAGGTACACATACATGGACGACAACATTGTCTGGCATCAAGCCACTGTCACCCGCGACCGCCGGGAGAAGATGAACTTACACCGGGCCAAACTGCTCTGGTTTACAGGGCTTTCCGGTTCCGGTAAATCCACACTTGCCCACGCGCTTGAAGAGCGCCTGCATCAGAGAGGGTGCAGAACCTATGTGTTCGATGGCGATAATGTCAGACATGGACTCTGTAATGATCTGGGATTCAGTGTCGAAGACCGTACTGAAAATATTCGACGCATTGGCGAAATGTCCAAACTGTTTGTGGAAGCCGGCGTGATCGCATTGACTGCGTTCATTTCGCCCATTCGCGAAGACAGGAACAGAGCCCGCGAACTTTTCGACGAGGGTGATTTCATCGAAGTTTATATTAAGGCTTCGATAGAGACCTGCGAGTCCAGAGATGTGAAAGGGCTCTACAAAAAGGCGCGTGAGGGAATAATTAAGAATTTCACCGGGATCAGTTCTCCATACGAAGCACCTGAGAGTCCGGAAATTGTTGTGGATACAGAAAATCGTGAGGTTGATGAGTGTGTTGACTCATTGCTGGCTGCACTGGAGGAGCAAGGGGTGATTCCCAATTTTGTGGTATAGCTATTTATATATTTTTGGGTGTTGATGAGTGCTCACCCTCTTCTTTTATTCTCCCCCTCTCCCCCAGCCCCTCTCCCGCAAGGGGCGAGGGGAGCTACTCTTTCAGCCTGTTTGGCATGCTGATGATCTGTTACCGACTCCCATAGGTTGGAGAGTCCAACTGCAGTTGATCCGTTAGTATCCTAACGATCAAAGTTAGTGGGACAGCAGTGTTCAAGCATGGAGTATTCCAAGCAGATCGATGGTCTACCTGTGACATTGGGATCTCCTGATCAACTTAGGTATCTTTCCCATGCATGGCTGGAGATCCCAGTGTAGATATCTGATGGATTCCGGCATCTACCTGAATGAGGAAGTGTGTAACGGGTTCTTAGTACAACCCTTCCTGCAAAAGCAACTCCACCCGCCGGCTACTCAGGTGTTTCTCCAGGAGATCTTTATCCCGATTTGCCTGCTGCAGGGTTGGAGTGTGGCCCTCGATTTTGATTCTCGCCTGATCGATGCCCCGATCGATGAAATAGAGGGATACTTTCTGTGCCCTCTCCAGTGAGAGCCGCATATTTTGCAGTGGATCATCGCTGGGGTAGGTGTACCCACGAATTTTCAGGTTCGCCTGGCTGTTGAGTGAGAGAACGATATAGAGATCATTCAGCATTTCTTCAAATTCGGTTGGTATCTCTGCATTGTTGTCTTCGAAGAAAATTTGGAATTTTCTTTCTGAGACAGTGCTCGGGATTGGTGGCGGTTGATTGTCCGGCACCTCTATCTGTTGGTAGCGGGTCTGGGTGGCGATATAGTCCTCACCGGCCTCTTTGGTTTCAGAGGTTGCGATATCACCTGTCTCCGGCACGGAATCCACAACTGCATCAGTTGCTTCCGGAGTATCCGCCGCTGTACCCGGTGATTCATCCGATTGACTCTGCCCTGCTGAGTCTGTTCGATTGCCTGCCGCAGTGGCGATACTTTCTTCAACTTTGGGTTGAGGTCTGTTTTTGTAGGGTTGCGACTTGGGTGTCAGAAGTGTCTGAATTGTGTTGTTGGCTTCGCTAAAAAATCCGTTGATCTGTTCCGGTGTCCAAACGACGTAGGCAATCAGTGGAATTCCAATCAATACGATCAACGCAACATGGCGAACCGACTTCAGTATCCCTCCGGAGAACACCTCATCCTTGTCTGGATTGTCGTCCGTTACGATAAAACCGCCGGATGCTTCGATTTCATGCCGATACCTCTCGGCCTTCATCGTGGGCGTATTGAGGATCTCTTCCGGATTCAGAGCGATTGCCTCTGTACTCTCATCATCTGATTTCGTGCGCCTGGTGGTATCGTCCAGATCGCTCTCCGGTAGCGTGACGTCAGACTGCGCTTCGACGGCAAGACCATCCGCAACTGTGCGGTTCTCATCGACAATCTGCTCGGTTAGCGTCTTGACCTCATCGGAATCAATATAGATTTCAGACTGCGCGGCCAGCTGATCCGTATCTTCCTCTTTGTATTCAGCCGTTTCAGCTTGCTCTTCGGCAGATAGGCCCGCATCCTCTTCCACCATCATCGGCTGATCAAGATCGGGCTCAAAGCTGTCGTTCTCAAGGCTTAACGAAATCTCTTCGTCGCTTTCAGCCGGACTGCCCTGCTCTTCTGCTGCCTGACTGCTCTCCTCTTCCGCAGCCTGAATGCTCTCCTCCTCAACTGGTTGATCAACAGCTGGTTCGGAATCGCTGCCATCCAGATCGGAAATATGCGCTTCATATTCCACTGAATAGGCGGCCTTGAATTCCTCGAAACTTTCACCCGACTTGAGCGCCAGCCGCTCTTCACCAAACAGCTCTTCGGCTACGATCCAGATATCCTCGTCGGTGAACTTATGCTTCTCTTCCAACGCACCATAGAGCAGTAACCGACTGGCAACATGATTGACCTTCCTGGGAATGCCTTTGGTTATATAGTGAATCAGTGGAAAGATGGTGCTTTCGAGTTCCGGGTCCCCGTGCCATCCCACGATGCCCAGTCGATGCTCGATATACCCCTCTGTCTGAGAGACAGACATGGGTTCGATCTGGCAGGTGGCGATCAGTCGTTGTCTGACATGCTCCATCTGCGGGCTGAGGACCACCCCTCTCAGCTCATCCTGACCAACCAGAAAAATCTGGAACAGCGGGTGACTGCCTGACTGCAGATTGGATAGGAGTCGAAGCTCCTCCAGTCCGTTCAGGGTGAGATTCTGTGCTTCATCGATGACGATGATTGCACGCCGGCCTTTCTGGTACTCCTTCTCCACAAAATCCTGAATGTGGGTGAGCAGCGTAGCCTTGTTGTAACTTTCGGCGGGTAATCCATACTCCAAGGCAACCTTGCGCAACAGCTCTTCAGCCTGCAACTGGTTGGTCACCAGGTTGATTGCCAGGGTCTTCTCTTGATCGAGCTGAGCCAGAATATCCCGAATCAGAGTGGTCTTCCCGCATCCGGGTTGCCCCGTAATCATCACAAAGCCTTCCCCCTGCTCCAAGGCGTAGCTCAGATAGGACCAGGCTTTCAGGTAGTTCTTGTGAGCAAAACGAAAGCTCTCGTCTGCACTCAGACGAAAGGGGTTGTCGTTCAGCTCGTAGTAGGATTCAAACATGACCTATATTAGTGATTTGCGGGTTCTATTGAAGATCGTATATTAGACAGCCACAGATATACAGTCACTTTGAATACTCAATCGCCTCTGATACCAGTCAGGCATGGCCCCGCCTTAGTGAAGGTGCCCAGTGGCGCATAACCGAGATGCTCTCTCGGTTATAAAAGCTCCGACCGGTCAACAGACCGGTAGCGAGACCCGACAGGTGAATTGGGAGTAATGCAGGCACGGCCGATCAGCACCCCCGGCCCATAATCAAATTAAATTCTTCCATAAATAATAATTATCTTCTGGGTTGCTACCAAGTGGTCTGCTAGAGTGACTTCAGTTCTACAGCTGAGGTTTGAATTCCCGGGTTGCGGCAAGCCAGATAGGCCTTGCAACGTTCCAGATAGGCGCTGGTACTTTTCGGCATCGAGACTCTAGCCCGTGCCATATGGGTGATCAGATCCGTACCATCTTTTATCAGGCGCTGCCCCTCATCCACCTCCCAGCAGGCCAGACAGGAGTTGTTGGTCCTTTCGGTGGGAGCCAGGGCAAGCAGTTTCTCGCCAGCCACGACAAATTTTGGCCAGACGTCGAATATGACCGGATCGGTACGCAGGGTCTCGCATTTGAGCTTGGCGGTATCAGCGAGCTGTTGGATCAGTTGTTCCGTGTTGCGGAAAAATGTGCTTCCGCTGAAAGCTTCGGTCATTGCTGAGGAGATACGATCGATGTCATACATCGTCTGGGCGATTTTTATGTATCGAGTTTCGTAGAACGACTCAATCGGTACGGTGAATGCCCGGAATGGCTCACCCCACAGCTCATCGATACCCTCATCACCGCTGCGGTGTTTTACCAGTTTGCCAAGCTCCAACGCTTCCAGCAGATACTGACCGCACTCATGAAGCATTTCACGTCCCTTGCCGCTTTTGATGCTTTCGTCATCCTGCTTCACCAGTTTACGGAAGATTTGAGTGCCCCGATTAAACAGTGCGCCAGCCAACATCGCCCCTTTGACACGTTTCAGATCTTCATCCTGCTCAGCCATATAGGCTTCGCGGGCTTCGTCCAGGCGATCGCCAGGAATATTGATACCATGCTCCACATGGTTGAAGAGACGCCGGGTAAGAGCATCGATCAGATACTTCTTGGTCTCCAAGCTGTCTTCCAAGGGCTTGTAGTACTTGATCCAATAACCATCGTAATAAATAGAGGCTTTTCCATCTATTTCCTGGATGGTTCCATTGGCTATCGTTTGTGAGCTCTGCATATTAACAACCCGACATCGGCTATACGCGAGATTTGACCTTATCTGCTTCGATTTGTCACATAGATTATGGCTTTCGGGCAATAAAAAAAGCTTCGCCAAAAACCCATAGTCTGACTGCTGGCTTGTTCCTCATCCCTGAGACCAATGTATGAAGAATAGGCTATTTCCAGTCTTATTTCCTTCATCTAATTTTAATATTGGCAATCTTCTCGCCGATCAATCTTAGAAGCAAATCTTAACTATTTTTGATCAACAGCAGGGACGGGCACAACCATCGGATTCCGTAGTGATGAAACTGGCGTGTTTGTCATGGAGGCAGGTCTAACTGTTACTCTCTATTGAGTTGACCCTATAATCTACGAGAGTGTTCCCGATAAGCGCCAAATCCGGCACTGAGGGGGCTTCAGTCACCAGCCTGTTAGCGGGATCCGCACCGAAAAAAGTAGAAAAATCAGAGGATAATTCATGTCAAATCAATCAGTTGCCGTTGTTACCGGGGCAAATCGCGGATTAGGTTTTGAGACCAGTCGACAATTGGCGCAACTGGGTCGACATGTGGTACTCACAGCCAGGGACGAGGCACTGGGCTCAACTGCGGCTGATCAACTGCTTCAGGAGGGGCTGGATGTGGAGTTTTTCCCCCTTGATGTGGGCAACAGTGGGTCGATATCAGCATTAGCTTCATATCTGTCGGACAAATTTAATGATATCGATGCGCTGGTCAACAATGCCGGCATCTTTCCCGATCCGCCACCGTCTGATGACCGAAGCAGCATACTCAATGCGGATCCGGAGTCGGTACAACAGGGATTCATGATCAACACCCTTGCGCCCCTTCGCCTCTGCCAGGCCCTGGTCCCACTCATGCACGGAGAAGGCAGAATCGTCAATGTCTCATCAGGGATGGGCCAATTAAGCGATATGAATGGTTGTTGCCCGGCCTACCGACTTTCAAAAACCGCACTCAATGCCGTCACCCGGATTCTTGCCGATGAACTCCAGCAGACCCGGATCAAGATCAACTCAGTCTGTCCCGGCTGGGTAAGGACCCGCATGGGCGGCGATGAGGCCACTCTCTCCTTGGAAGATGGGGTCAAGGGTATCGTGTGGGCTGCCACACTTTCTGATGATGGCCCCAGTGGTGGATTTTTCCGCCATGGTGAGGAGATTCCCTGGTAAGTCGATTGTTAGCCGATCACGGTCATATGGAACTGACCTGACCCATACTTTTTCGGTTAAAGCGGCACTCACTCGTTTTCGGTAAGCTGATCGAGTCGCACCTTGATCCCATCCAGCTCCTGCCTTAAGGACTCGACCTCTTTTTCAAGTTGAGTCAAACGGCTCTCATCGGCTGCCGGTGAGAATTCAGCTGTCTCATTGTGCTCCTGAATCTCGGTGAGACTAACCTCTCCACAGAAGAGGTGGGCATATCTTGACTCCCTTTTTCCGGGTTCACGCCCCAGTCGAACAACGAATGGCCCGTCCTCCCTCTGCGTCAACCGCTCGAGTACCGCTTCTGTCTGGTGTACATCCTCAAACTCACAAAGCCGGTTTGTACGACTGCGCAATTCGCCCGGTGTTTGTGCTCCCCTGAGGAGCAGAACACAGACAACCGCTAGCTCCTGGCGGCTCAATTCCAGAGAACCGAAACCCACATTGCAAAAGCGATGCTGATACTTGGCCACTCTGCTGCCAAACCCTGTACGGTCGCTCACCAGATGTTTCTTCTTCAACTCATCGAGACCGTTCTGAACCTCGGACTCACCGAGCTGGAGGACAGGCTCCCGACTGCTTTTCTGATTGCAGGCATTGGTCAGCGAACTGAGTGACAAGGGGTATTGATCCGGAGTGATGATCTCTTTTTCCAACAGACAACCAATGATTCTCGCCTGCAGAGGTGTCAATTCAATAAGCATCTACTGTTTTTCGCTCCTACCGATTTGGGAAAGTGCCTGGCGGACCAAGCCATCATGTTGAATAGTATAGCCTGCCGGATAATCGATCAGCTGCCC
>JAHRHW010000484.1 GCA_019100305.1 Candidatus Thiodiazotropha taylori
GCCGCCATGACATCCTGGGCGCCGATGAAAATCAGCGCGGCCTGGGCGCACACAAAGATCACCAGGTTCATGGCGATGGTGGGCTTGAACCAGGGTTTGGTAACTTTGGCCGGCTGCATCTCCATGACGATGCCGGTGGCGATCAGGCCAACGATGCCGAGTGTCATTACCGCGATAAGCCAGTACATAGTGTGCTCCTCTTGCTGTTTTTCAGTTAAATTATCATGCTCTTCCGAAGCCAGGCTTTCAGGAGAGCGTCAAGGGTTTGAAGGCTTTGCCGTCGCCCGCATAGAAACGGGAGAAGCCCTCGTAAAATTCCAAACGCAGCACCTGGATGGCGACGATCAGCCCCTCCAGCACCAGAATGAATACGTTGCCCAAGACCACCGTGATCCAGTGGCCGGTGTCACCCATCATGCCGGCCAGGGTGAACACCGCGATCGCCAGCGCTACATGGTTCAGGCTGAACGCCGCGACACGCAGGAATGAGAGGGTGTTGGAGGCGTAGCCGGTAATGGTCTCGATGGTCTCGATGAAGGCGACCAGAATGCGTTCGCCGATGGAGGCCTCCTGTTCGAGCAGCTTGTGGGCAAAGATGCCGATCAGGGTGAGGATCGCCAGGGTGGCCCAGAAACCGCCCACCGATCCCTCCGCGTAGAGACTGTATCCGGTGCCCAGCATGCCGGTGTAGAGCAGCAGCGAGAGTAGGCCATTGTCGCCAAACAGGGCACCGAGTCGATCACCCTGTACCAGGTGGTTGATGATGTTCAGCAGGGAGGAGATGACGATGAAGCCGATCCCCCACGACAGGGCCACGGTGAGCATGTAGAGTGGGTCGCTGAGGGGGGCGATCCACCAGGCGTGAAACAGATGCTCGAAGCCGAAGATGCTGCCGTAGAGGAGTCCGAATACCATCGAGGAGATCCCGGCGGCCACCCCGAACGGGGTGAAGCTGCCCAGCTTGCGGCGCCAGATCAGCGCTGCGCCGAGGATCACCGCACCATGCCCCACGTCGCCAAACATCATGCCGAACATCAGGATATAGGTGAGTGCAAACAGATGGGTCGGATTGACCTCTCCGTAGCGGGGCACCCCATACTGCATCACCAGGGATGAGAAGGGTTTGAAGAGGCGGCTGTGGCGCATCACCGAGGGGACAATGGCACGCTCTTCTGGTAGTGGATCACGGCTCTCCAGCACGAAGGCGTTGGGCAGCTTCTCCTGCAGAGCCGCTTCCACCTGGGCCATATCTTCGGCAGGTACCCAGCCCTGCAGGCGTGCCAGCGTGCCGCTTTTACGCGCTGCTTCGCCAAGTGCCACATAGGGGGCAGCCAGGTGCAGGGTCTGCGCGGCCTGATCCAGCCCTTTCAGCGCATTGGCCCGCCAGGCAACGATCTCCAGATTGAGCTGTTGCGAGTTTTCATCCACCGCTGTGTGGCGTTCCGCCAGTCGGCTCTTGGCAGTCTCCGGCTCGGTGTGCAGCTCCGGTGGGATATCCAGCGGCCGAAAGCCGGCGGTATCGAGGACCGATTTCAGATTTGAATGCTCTGTCCGCTTGGCACCGATGATCAGCACATGGCTCTCTTTCTCACTCTGCAAAAAGGGGAACAGCAGATAGCCGTCGAGGCCGATGGCATCCTTGAGTTGTTCCACCCGGTTGCTGGATACCATGCCGATACTGGATTCCAGAAAGGGTTGATCCTGCTGCAGTTGACCCAGGTCCACATTCAGATTGCTGAAATTCGCCAGGCTGGTTTCGAGCTGGCTGATATTGCGTGACTCTTCGGTGAGACGGCGTTGCCGTTCTTCAAAGTCGGAACAGGTCTCCCAGGCCTCGCCCAGCCATTGGTTGGCCTCCTCCAGTTCAGTTTCGGTAATGGTGGTCTCGCCATTGAAGGGAGCCGGGGTGTAGCTCACCAGAGCGCTGATCTTGTCGAGCCGGCTCTTCGCCTGGTTGTACTGCTCACGGAAGTGCTGTCCCGGAATCTCAGTCAGGGCATTTTCCGCATAGGGACGGTTGTCCGGGCTGAAGCTGTTGAGACCAGCCAGGATCACCGATGCGCCAGGCAGGTCCTCGTTGAGTACCTTGATGCTGATCTGTTTCATCGCCAGGGGGCTAAACATCAGTAGACCCTCGATCGGTTTGAGGCAGGTTGTATCGGTTAACCGGCCGGAAGATCATGCTGCTTCCTCAGAGGCTGCGGAGCCTTTGATGCCTGATACCGCTTCATCCAGCAGCTCGTTCGTCATACCCAGCAGTTTACCCTGAATGATGGCATAGAGGCGCCATATGTCGGTGTCCCGGCTGATCAGATAGCAGAGTGCAGCGACCACCCCGTCCCGACTGCCCAGCATCAGTTTGCGTAACTCGTTGGAGACCCAGAAGTCGAGCCGCTGTCTGGCCTCGGTGATGTTGGCACTGCCGGATAGCAGGCTGTGAAAGGTGTCGGGCAGCTGCTCGATAACGCTATCCAGCCCCTCCACGT
>JAHRHW010000485.1 GCA_019100305.1 Candidatus Thiodiazotropha taylori
CGTCGGAACACTCGGTGCCACCGCTTTTGATATCACCGGTATGGATAACCCACTTCAGCTTTTTCTGACGGTTGACTTTTTTGACCAGGTTGTCGAACGCAGGATAGTCACTGTAGGGTGCTACACCATAGGGAACGTCACCGATCATGGCGAAAGCAAAACTGTCGCCACTCTCTCGTTCGGATCTGTCATCACGATCATCATCTGCTATCGCTGAGCAGGAGATCAATAGAGCTGCAAGGCTGGCAGCGATTTTGGTAAGTGTTGAGTTCACTGGCTTATCTCCGGAATAGATTGGTTCTGTTATATCAGGATGCTTACAAGTCGATGTTCGGCTATGCGGTTTGATTTAGCCTTGCCGTTCTTGTTGTCATAGGCTGATCGCTTCTCTACAGTAATCAAACATCGGTCGGTGAGTGTAGAGCTGATGCCTTTCAGGGTGATTGCAATTGTATGGTTAATATATTTCAGGCAGACGAAATCGAGATTGCACCTGGCCTGCTAAGGTGCCGGAGTAATAGCTACCATGTTAGAACCTGATTCAGGTAGTTGAATCACACATGGTTTCATAAAGGAGTTTGGCCTGATGAGTTGGTTTGTTTCACAATATAGGCAGCGTTTCAGGTCCTGAATAGCAAAGATTCGATCCGTCTGGGAATGCACGTGAGTCATTATGTGAAACCCGGCTTAAATGTCCCGTTGGAATTCGGCTAGCCTGGGGACGAGTGACATCAGACAGGCTTTGACTGTGTCGACAATCTGGCTGAAGCGCCAACTGGTGATCTGCTGATGATTGAAGATAACTCCCCGTCGGATATCTGGATCGCCAGCCAGCATACCAACAAGTTTGATGCTTCGTGCAAAGTCTCTCTGTTTGCCTCTTTGAGTGATCCACAAGCAGAGGGTTCAGTTATCTATTTCAATCCTCATGATCCCAGTGTACTCTATGCCAATGTTCAACACACTGCTGCAGAGGATTGGGACGCTACCTGGGCAAACAGTCGTCATGCCAGAGAATCGAAGTAGAGATGCATGGATCCATAGACAATAAAGAACAATAACTGAAACCGGTACGGATACCGGTGCAAAACAAGCAAAGGATTGAGTACGTCTGAGGTGGCTAGTAGCCACCTTTTTTTTGTCCACAATTCAAGCTGCAGTCGAACATAATAATAACGCCACATACTCAATCGTCGAACTATTAGAGTTCTCCAGCGATAAGTTATTGGTTGTCATAAAAGTGCAAAACAATCTGTAGAAAAAAGATAAAGAAAGCTTCATCAAATGCTCAAATCCACGAAATGCAACAAGTATAGGGTTGTGAGCTAGTTTGAGATGAGCTGACCCTATCAATCTAAGGATATAAACAGATGATAAACGATAAGCGCCTGGCGGCGGCTCTATTTGCGGCCTCATGCCAACCGGTTTTTGCCGATACAACCGTCTTTATAAACGAGATCCACTATGATAATACCGGTAGTGATACTGGCGAGTTTGTAGAGATCACAGGTCCAACGGGTACAGATCTGAGCGGTTGGCAACTGGTGCTCTATAACGGTTCAGCTTCAGTACGCAGTCCCTATGCAAACATCGATCTGTCCGGTGTGCTAACGGACGACACGGGAAGTGGTTATGGTTTTACCGTAATCAGCCACAGTGGTATCCAGAACGGTTCTCCGGACGGTCTGGCACTGGTGGACAGTGTTGGTACAGTCGTACAGTTCATCAGTTATGAGGGCAGTTTTGTTGCCAGTTCCGGTCCGGCTGCTGGCATGACCAGCATGGATATCGGCGTCGCCGAAAGCTCTTCAACCGCTGTTGGTCAGTCTATGCAGATGCAGGGCAGCGGAATCATGGATACAGACTTCATCTGGGTGACTGATCTTGCACAAACCGTCTCCACACTGAACCTGGGTCAGAGTCTCAATGGTTCTGTGGTTGGCGATGGTGGTGACTCAGGTGATGGTGGAAATGATAACAATGACACTGTCGCCATCTATGATATCCAGGGAGCTGGCCACAGCTCACCCTATGAAGGACAGATTGTCACCACCACAGGTGTGGTTACCGCTACCGACTCCAATGCAGTCTTTATCCAGGATGCGCTGGGAGACGGGGATGATGCAACCTCCGATGCCATCTATCTCTATACCGGTAGCGGCCATGGTCTGCAGGTGGGTGATGCGGTTCAGGTTAGCGGTACGGTAAGTGAGTACTTTCCGGGTGGCGCAAGTACAGGCAATCTCTCCAGTACCCAGTTTTATCGCCCTGACATTACAGTCGATTCACAGAATAATATGCTGCCGGATCCGGTGTTAATTGGGCGGGGTGGCCGGATCGCGCCAGACCAGATTATCGATGATGATATGCTGGCTAGCTTCGACCCGCAGAATGATGGCATCGACTTCTATGAGAGTCTGGAAGCCATGCGGGTGACGATCGAGGATGCGGTCGCCGTATCGCCAACCAATC